>JAFYDQ010000138.1 GCA_017544705.1 Lachnospiraceae bacterium
AATATAGAGATTGTCAATGTCGACACCGATATTCTTTGCATAAACGGGATCAAGTGCGTGCTCCGCATCAATGAACCCTGCGATCCCGCCTCTCTTCTGCACCTCCGCGATCATGTGCAGCGTAACCGTGGTCTTACCACTGGATTCAGGGCCGTAGATCTCGATGATCCTGCCCTTGGGGATCCCGCCAAGCCCGAGAGCAATATCAAGGCTTAAGGATCCTGTCGGAACGGTCTCGATGTTCATGTTGCTGTTGTTATCGCCCAGCTTCATGACGGAACCCTTACCGAACTGCTTCTCTATCTGCGCCAGAGCGGCGTCCAATGCTTTTAATTTTTCTTCTCTTTCCATTTGTACTCTCCTTTACATCCGAAATATTGTCGATTCAACGACAGACCCCACTTTGTCCGCCCGTCAGGGCGGATTTGCGAACATTTGTTCGTTTCTGCTAAACAGAATAAAACATTTGTTCGATTTTGTCAACCACGTTTTTATATTTTTATTGATGATCCGTTTTATGTAAACCTATACTATTTTATGTAAACCTCGTCTCGCTGAGATATTCCAAGATGCAGTTCCGAAGCGTGTTCAATGCTTCCGCGCAGGCAGATTCGCGGATCTTTGCGCGGTTACCGGTAAAGTGGCATTCCTTGGCTATGGTCTTGCCGGCTACGCTGCAGCCGATGTAGACTAAGCCGACAGGCTTTTCTTCGGTGCCGCCATCCGGTCCTGCGATCCCGGTCACGGCGATACAGGCATCCGCTTTCGTGCTGATGCAGCCGCCCCTTGCCATCTCCAGGGCCGTCTCTTCACTGACCGCACCGAATTTCTTCAGCGTTCCCTTCTTTACATCCAGGTAATGGCGTTTTGCTTTATTGGAATAGGTAATGAACGATTCGTTGATGACAGCGGATGCACCGGGTGCATTGATCAGCCTTGCGGCAACCATCCCGCCCGTACAGGATTCCGCACAGGTCACGGTCATCTTGTTAAGCTGCAGCAGCTCCACGATCGACTGCTCCAGTGTGATCTCCGGATCCGTCGTATAGATCTTGCTCCCGAACCGGCTTTTCAGCTTGTTGACCATCGGCTTCACCAGCTTCGCGGCCGCTTCTTCATTCTCCGCAAAAGCCGTCACGCGGATATGGACCTCACCGGTCTTGGCATAAGTCGCCACGGTCGGGTTCGTCGAAGAAGTCAAGTCTAAGATCGCCGTTTCCGCGTCGCTCTCCCCGATCCCGCACATCTTCACCATCTGCGAATAGATCGCGGCATTCCGTTTGGAAAGCAGGTACGGTTCCACCTGCTGCAAGAACATCGGACGCAGTTCATTCGGGGGACCCGGAAGCAGGATCATGGTTTTTCCTTCTTTTTCCATGATGATGCCGGGCGCCGTCCCGTTCTCATTTTCAAGCGCAACGGACCCTTCGGGGATCATCGCCTGCTTCCAGTTATTGTCTGCGATCGTTCTGTTTCTTGTTTTGAAAAATTGAAGGATATGTTCTTTGGATATGGGATCTTCCACGAGGGGAAGATGAAAAACAGCGGCAGCCGTCTCTTTGGTCAGGTCATCTTCGGTAGGACCGAGTCCCCCCGATAAGATCACAAGATCGGATCGCTTCGTTGCAGTCTCAATCGTTTCCGTAAGCCTTGCCGCGTTGTCACCGACCACACTCTGATAATAACAGGTTAAACCCAGATAGGCACAACGCTCGGCAAGAAATGCGGCATTCGTGTTGACGATATTTCCGAGCAACAATTCCGTACCCACACATATGATCTCAACCGTCATCACGCGACCTCCGCATATTTTATGTAAACCAATGTATTATGTTAACTACTTGTCCTGTTCCCCGACGGTCTTTAATACCTGCCGGTTCTTAGAAATATAATCGATCAGGGAAATGATCGTGAGTGCGAGTGCAACCGCTACCAGGATCCAGGTAACCCATGTAAAGATCAGCGCGATCACATGAAATGCAGCTGAATACGGCGTAAGGGTCTCCAGAAATTCACAAAGGGTCGGGGCGCCGATCAGGAACCCGATCATGACCATCTGGATCACGGTTTTGACTTTGCCCCACATGCTTGCCGCGATCACGATCCCCTGGTCGCTTGCGATCAGCCTGAAGCCGCTGATAATGAATTCCCTGGCAATGATGATGATCGCGATCCAGGCCCACAGCCTGCCCAGGTGTACCAGGCAGATCAGTGCGGAGCAGACCAAAAGCTTATCCGCGAGCGGATCCATGAATTTTCCGAAATTCGTGACCAGATTGTATTTCCTGGCAAGCTTTCCGTCAAACAGATCGGTCAAGGACGCTGCGATAAAGATAAACAACGCGATCCAGTCCGCAAGCCATAAGTAATTTGGCCCGAACAGTTCCCTGCCCAGCAGAAAGAATACAAATACCGGCACCACGGCCGCTCGGATTACGGTTAGTTTATTCGGCAGATTCATCCGTTTCTACTCCCATTAAGTCATATTCGTTAGAGCCCGTGATCCTGACTTTTACCAGGTCACCGCTCATCAATTCCCGGTCCGTTTTGATAAATACGAAGCCGTCCACATCCGGC
>JAFYDQ010000139.1 GCA_017544705.1 Lachnospiraceae bacterium
AATCCGCTGCATAGGCGGTGATCTGTTCCGTACTCAGTCTGCCTTCGAGAACGCCGATCAGAAACTGCTCCTTAAGGATCGGAAGACTGTCTTGATAGAACCGTTTCAGCCGGTCGATGTTATGCCTTCTGTCAAAATCCTCATCCAGGCGTTCCCGGATCTTGGCAAAAACCTTGATCAGTTCGTCCGCGTTGATCGGTTTTAAGATATATTCTTCCGCTTCTAAGCGGATTGCTTCCTGCGCGTACTCGAATTCATCATAACCGGAGAAAATAATGATCCTGGTTTCCGGCATGATGCTCTTTAATTTCCTGCAAAACGTCAGGCCGTCCATGAAGGGCATCTGAATGTCCGTAAGCACCACATCAGGCGCATACTGTTCCGCTTTTTCCAGCGCATCTTCTCCGTTTTCCGCTTCCGCCACAACCTGATAGCCGATCGCATTCCAGTCCACGCATTTTGCGATCGCCTCTCTTGCATCGGCTTCGTCGTCTACGAGCATTACCTTATACAGATTCATTTTCGTACCTCTTACAATACTGATTTCTATATGAATTCACTATCTTTACAGCGGATTCGGAAAACACTTCTCGAGCGAGCGTCAAAGAGCGAGGCGAGAGAATGTCGTTTTACCGAATCCGCTCGAATATATGCTTCAGTCGAACAGCTGCTCTTTGGTGTAGTATCCGCCGCCGATCAGGATATCTTCGAAGTTGTCGGCGTCGATCACGACGGGTTCGCAAAGGTAGGACGGTACGGTCAGCACATTGTTGTTATACTGGGTCGTATCGTTGATCTCCGGTTCCCCGTTTTCGAGGAGCGCCTGCACCATCGTCACGCACTTGGATGCCAGCACTCTCGTATCCTTGTAGATCGTCATATCCATCTTGTGTTCCGCAATGTCACGGATGGCCGGTTTCTCGGCATCCTGTCCGGTGATCAGCGGACGTTTGCCTTCCGGAAAATGCTGTTTGTTCCATGCCTTTAATATCCCGTATGCAAATCCGTCAAAAGCCGAGCACGCAATGTCGAGATCCCCTTCGGGATAGTATTCATTGATCAGTTCCGTACAGATCTCTTCTGCGGTGTCTTCCGACCAGCGCAGGATACAGGTCTCATCAAAATCCGTTTTCCCCGATCTGCAGACAAGCGTTCCGTCTTTCAGATAAGGCTTTAATACTTCCATGATCCCGTTATAGAGGAACACGGCATTGTTATCATCCGGCGATCCCATGAAGAATTCGATCGTGTATGATTTTCCCGCCTGCGATGCCTCAGCCAGTTTCATTTTATCGGCGATATAAGTACCGATCAGTGTGCCGACCGCTTTGTTGTCAAACGTCGCATAATAGGAAACCGCATCCGTATCCATCAGCAGTCTGTCATAGGCGATCACGGCGATTCCCGCTTCCCTGGCCTGTGCAAGGACTCCCGTGAGCCTGGTGGAGTCGATCGATGCGATCACGAGACAATTGACCTCATTACGGATCATGGATTCGATCTGGGAAACCTGCAGGTCAATATCATCATCCGCATATTGCAGATCGACTTCATAGCCGAGCGTCTCGAGCTTTGCTTTGATGTTCATGCCGTCATTGATCCAGCGCTCACTCGTCTTGGTCGGCATCGCAACACCTACGCGCTTTTGCTCGCCCTGCGGCTCTGCCGTATCATCCACCTGCTCAGATAACTGCGCCAGATAGTCTTCATCCGGGCCATTCCACTCATCCGTTGATGATCCGGAAGATCCGGAAAAAACAGAACAGCCGGTCAGGCAGATATTATAGGCAAATATGATCAAAATTAAGAAAAAAGCACATTTTTTCATAGTTTATATGATAGCACAAATCGCAGAAAAAAACTGTCTTTTCACGGAGAAAAGACAGTTTTCTTTTACCTTGATCAAAGATAGATCAGCCTTTTTTACGTTTGGATAATACGTCTAACGTAACGGCGCCCAGAAGAACCGCGCCTTTGACGATCTTCTGAATATCCGTCGACCATCCGAACAGGGACATACCGTTATTCAGGATACCCATGATAAACGCACCGACAACGGCACCGACGATTGTACCGGCACCACCGGCTACGGCTGCACCACCGATGTAACAGGATGCGATGGCATCCATTTCGAAACCGTCACCGGCTTTCGGTGTAGCGGAACCGTTACGGGCGGATAACACGATACCTGCGATGGAGGAAAGCACACCCATGTTCACATATACCCAGAAGAATACCTTCTTGGTATCGATACCGGATAAGTTCGCTGCTTTTCTGTTACCGCCGAGTGCGTAGATCTGACGCCCTGCAACGGTCTTACTGGTAATGAATCCGTAAACGGCGATCAGAACAACCATGATCAGAAGAACGAACGGCAGGCCGTTATATCTGGACAGTTTGTAGAAGAAGAACCAGATGATGAACAGCATCAGTGCCAGCTTCAGAGCGATCTGCCAGGTCGGGTTGACTGCAAAATCATATTTCTTCTTTGTAGCATTACTCTTGATCTCCGATGCAACCAGTAATACGGAAGCAACGATGGCAACCGCGATGCTGACAAGATCCATTGTGCCGTCTCCGAACGGTACCTTGATAACGGGCAGGAAACCGGCGCCGATAAAGTTATAGGACTGGTCGAACGGTCCCTTTGTCTGTGCCTGCAGCAGTGTATAGGTCAGACCGCGGCCCATCAGCATGGTTGCCAGGGTTGTTACAAAAGGCGGGATCCCGAGGTATGCAATAAAGAACCCGGCAAAAACACCTGTTAACAGACCGACCAACAGTGCAACTGCGATCGCAACCCACATGTTCATCTTGTAGTCCATCATGATGATGCCGGCGAAGGATCCGCAGACCGCAACGACCGAGCCGACACCCAGATCGATGTTACCGGTCAATACACAAAGCAGCATACCGATCGCCAGGATAACAACATAACCGTTCTGCATGATCAGGTTGTTGATGTTCATCGGCGTGGCGTTTGCCCACTTGGTCAAAAAGCCGAATACCACATAAATCGCAATCAGGGCAAAAAACATACCGTACTGTTTCATGTCCATTTTGACAACTTTTTTACTCTTCGTTTCCATTTCCGTCTCCCTTCCTGTTATGAGCCATAATGCACTGCATGATCTTCTCCTGTGATACTTCTTCCTTGGTCAATTCGCCTGCGATCTCGCCGTCATTGATGACGTAAATCCGATCGCATGTGCCGATGATCTCAGGCATTTCCGAAGAAATAACGATCACGGCTTTCCCGGCCTTGGCCAGTTCATTGATGATGCAGTAGATCTCATATTTTGCACCTACATCAATACCTCTGGTAGGCTCATCCATGATCAGAACATCGGGCTGCGTCATCATCCATTTGGCAACGACAACCTTCTGCTGATTACCACCGGAAAGAGATCCTACGATCTGATTGATGGAGTTTGTCTTAACATTGATCCGTTTTCTGTAATCCTCAGATGCAACAATTTCATCATTGGCATTGATCACGCCATTCTTTGAGAAGAAAAACGGTCTTGCGGCAATCGTCATGTTCTCTTTGACATCGCCGATCAGATTCAGTCCGTAAGTCTTACGGTCTTCAGAAATATAGGCAAGCTTATTCTTAACGGCTTCCTTAACGTTTTTAAGATGCACTTCCTTGCCGTTGATCAGAATTTTACCGGAAATCTTCTGTCCGTAACTGTGTCCGAACAGACTCATGGCAAGTTCCGTTCTGCCGGCACCCATCAGTCCCGCAAGACCAACCACCTCGCCGGCCCTGACTTTGAGATTGATGTTTTTGAGCATCTGTCTGTTTTCATCATCGGGATGGAACACGTTCCAATCCTTGACTTCAAAGATCACGTCTCCGATCTCAACGCCTTCCCTTTCGGGATAACGGTTTGTCATCTCACGGCCGACCATCGCTTTGATCACGCGGTCTTCCGAGTAATCATCCACACCCTTTACGAGCGTTTCGATCGTCTTACCGTCACGGATGATCGTAACCGAATCGGATACGTATTCAATTTCATTCAGTTTGTGGGAAATGATGATACAGGTGATCCCCTGTTTCTTCAGATCCAGCATGATGTCGAGCAGCTTCTTACTCTCTTCATCATTCAGTGCAGCAGTCGGCTCATCAAGGATCAACAGTTCCACCTTCTTAGCCATCGCCTTCGCAATCTCGATCAACTGCTGTTTGCCGACGCCGAGTGTATTGACGGGAACGTTGACATCCTCGTTCTCCAAACCGACTTTTGCCAGCATTTCCTGCGCACGTTTTCTGGTCTCTGTCCAGTCGATCACGCCTTTCATGCTGGTACGCTCGTTGCCAAGAAAAACATTTTCCGCAACGGATAATAAAGGACTTAATGCAAGTTCCTGATGGATGATAACGATGCCCTTGGCTTCCGAATCCCTCAGATTATGGAAAGCACAGTGCTCGCCTTTGTATACAACGTCGCCTTCGTATGATCCGTAAGGATACACACCGGACAAGACATTCATCAGCGTTGACTTGCCTGCTCCGTTTTCACCGCATAACGCGTGAATCTCACCTTTTTTCACCTGGATGTTAACATCATCCAAAGCTTTCACGCCGGAGAATTCTTTTGTTATGTGGTTCATTTCCAAGATGTATTCCGACATCCTTCTGCTCCTTCTGTTGTATTCAAATCCGGAAAAATCACCGGACTCTGTTTCTATTTTAGTGTATGGTCTGTGGTTCTGTCTAGATGAAAATCAGTCTTTATGAAAACGGGTGGCAGCTTATGCCGCCACCCTATTCTCATTTGTATTAAGGTTCTTTCAGCCGTTGATTATTCAGCTAACTGCTCCTCTGTGTAGTATCCGCCGCCGATGATAACTTCTTTGTAGTTATCTTTGTCAACCGGAACGGGCTCGCACAGGTAAGAAGGAACTACGATCTTACCGTTGTTGTACTGCTCTGTGTCGTTGATCTCAGGCTCTGCACCTTCCAGAACTGCCTGTACCATCGTTACACACTTGGAAGCAAGGAGTCTTGTATCTTTGTAGATGGACATTGTCTGCTTGCCGGAGATGATGTGCTTTGTAGCCATCAGTTCTGCGTCCTGACCTGTGATCATGGGCCAGTTAGCATCTGTGTAGCCTGCACCTTCCAGAGCGGACATGCAGCCGTAGGAAAGGCCATCATATGCGCATGCGCAGATGTCTAAGTCTTCGTCAGCATAGTATCTTGTCAGAAGGTCTTCACATCTCTTCATAGCTGTCTGCTGATCCCAACGAAGTGTGTTGTTATCGTCGAATGACAGCTGGCCGGACTTACATACTAAGGAACCGTCGTCCAGTAAAGGCTGAATCTGCTCCATCAGACCTGCATAAAGCATATGAGCGTTGTTATCATCCGGGGAACCCATGAACAGCTCGATCGTCTTGGGATCATCCGGTGTAGCACCGCAGTGCTGAACGATGTATTCACCGATCTTTGTACCAACACCCTTGTTATCGAATGTTGCATAGTAGGAAACAGCATCTGTGTTCATCAGCAGACGGTCATAAGCGATAACCGGGATGCCTGCATCTTTAGCCTGTGCTTCTACGTTAACCAGAGCGTCGGAGTCGATTGCTGCGATAACTAAGCAGTTAGCGCCGGAAGCGATCATGTTCTCGATCTGGGAAACCTGAGCCTGTACATCATCCTCTGCATACTGCAGATCAACTTCGTAACCAAGAGCCTCTAACTGCTCTTTCATGTTTGCGCCGTCATGCATCCATCTTTCGGAAGACTGTGTCGGCATTGCAACTGCAACCTTCTTGCCGTTTGAAGCTGCCGGAGCCGGAGCTGCTTCTTCCGTTGCTGCCGGAGCTGCTTCTTCTGTAGCTGCCGGAGCTGCATCTGTTGCTGCCGGAGCTGCACTTTCAGCTGCTGCGCCACAACCTGCAAGCAGGGAAGCAACAACTGCTGCACTCATCAGAACGCTGAGTAATTTCTTCTTCATAAGATAATCCTCCTTATAATATGCGGTGGTCTGCCACCATTTATCTTACGGCTCAAAGTATATCAGTCACCTTGTCGTAAAAAAATAAAAAATCCTACGCAGAAAATTAAAAATTCTCCACATAGGATCCGTAGCATTTTTAAATATCGATTCTATCCCGTTTTTATCAGTTTCGCGGCGCTCTTCTGTCCCTTCCGCTCTGGATATAGAACGCGCGTTTATCCGCATACATGGCCTCATCCGCGACCCGCACGATCTCCTTGACGGTATAAGTTTCGTATTCGGCCGAGCCAGCATAGCCGACGGCAATGCTCAGGCTGTTTCCGTGATCATCCGTCCATTCCGAAAGCTTCTGTTTCATTTCCTTGATCACATCATCCGGCTTGACGGGTACATCCATCCAAATGGCCGCAAATTCGTCCCCGCCGATACGGAAGTACGCACCGTACTGTCCGATCGTCTCTTCGATCGCAGCCGCTGCGCCCTTAATGAACACATCACCTGCCGCATGGCCGTAGGTGTCATTGACATGCTTTAACCCGTTGACATCCATGACAAAGATCACAAGGTTCACATCCGCAGGAACACCGTTTACTGCCGGGATCCTATCCAGTGCCCGCTCATATGCATACCGGTTTCCGGTATCCGTCAGCCTGTCCGTTAAGGAATCTTTCTTGTATTGTCTGCCGATCTCATGTGATATGATCTCGCCAAGCACTTCGTAGCGATGATTTTCCAGACTGTTATCATAATATTTTCTCAGGATATCATGGTACTCGCCATGAATGGATGCTGCCTGTTCCGGACTCATTGCAACCTCATCCGTCAAAAACGCATACAGATCCAGTTTGTCGGAAATTGCGGTACTCACATCGATCATCTTCAGGCAGTAACGGATCAGTTCCTCATCGGACACACTACCCTTCACCCAGCAGAACAGCGGCGTCAGGATGGATGCGTAATCCACAAAAACGCCGTAAGCAGTCAGGTTTCCGTCAAAAAGATCCCGAAATTCCGCGATGTCTTCTTTCTCGGGAAGCCGGTCCTGTTCGATCAGTGCCTTGGATCCTAAGCAGAAAATGCGCAGTGCGGTTTCCAGCGAGCCTTCGTAGAGTTCATCCGCATAAGTATAGACACGTTTTCTGAAATACCGGTATTTTTCCAGATCCCCGATAAATGCATACCCCTGCATCAGGTTGCAGTCCAGGACCATCTTGTAAGCATCCGGCAGATCGCAGAGAAGTGCAAACGCCCTGGTCCTGTCGACATACTGTCCTGCCTCTTCTTTCAGCCCGCAGGACATGAACAGGTCGATCGCCTGCATCAGCGCTGCCGCCGTGCAGATATCCGGCGCGTTATCCAGATCCAAAATCATATTAATGAAGCGGAAGCTTTCCGAATAGGAATGCAGCGCCGTGTAGAAATCCATTTCTTTCAGATATAAATACGGAAGCCACGGATTATCGCCATCCGGATCGTCCTCCATACGTACTGCGTACTTCTGCGTACAGGAGTGCAGTTCTCCCAGGTGCATCAGTCCCGTGACATGACTGATGCTCTCATAATAGTCCAGAAACTCCTGAACATATTCGCAGCTCTCGTCGGCGTCATTTTGGAAAAAAGCAGCCACCCCGGATATTTCTTCCGCGGATATGGTCCGGTTTTCATTATGAAGTAATTTTCGAATGTCCTGGATCGTGATTTCCGACATTTCTTATTCTCCCGTAGATCATGATTGATTGCTATTATCATACCATATTATTAACGAATCGAGAAAATTATAAACATTTTCTGAAATTGTTAGCACTCGTCTTGACAGAGTGCTAACAGCGGTGTATAACGATATTGTCCGAAGGGAAAACAGATCCGGACAACAACCTACAGTTTATAAAACCATCATATATAAAGGAGGAATGAGTTATGCTGTACATGCCTACGATTTTTGGAGAAAACTTATTTGATGACCTGTTTGATGATTTTGCAAGACCTGCAAAACACAAAAACAATCCTGCCGCTTCCATCATGAAGACCGATGTCAAAGAACATGATGACGCATACGAACTCGGGATCGAGCTGCCGGGATTCAAGAAAGAGAACATCCAGATCCAGTTGAAGGACGGTTACATGAATATCCAGGCCAGCAACAAGACCGAGAACGAGGAAAAAGATAAGAAGGGTAACTATTTAAGACGCGAACGTTATTTCGGAACCTGCTCCAGGTCCTTCTACGTCGGCGACAACCTGACCGAAGAAGACATCAAGGCAAAATTCGAAGACGGCATCTTAAAGATCACGGTTCCTAAGAAGGAAGCAAAACCTGCTGTGGAAGAAAACCGCTACATTGCCATCGAAGGATAACGCTTCATCAAATACAAAAGAGGAACGCAATTGCGCTCCTCTTTTTTTGTTTCAAAATATGCTTCTGTTCCTTCAGGCATTTTCCATCTTACACAGAAAGTCTTTCACGGCATCCAGGACCTGATCAAGATGTCTGTTGTAGCAGTGATCCTCACCATCGATCGTAATAAGTGTAGCATCCTGATACTGCAGAACAAGCTCCTGTGCGTAACGGTAAGGTACGGATTCATCTTCTGTTCCATGCACGATCAGAACCGGTTTTTTATAGTTCCTGATCGCATCCTCCACCGGAAGCATTCTCGCAACGCGCAGGTAATCCGATGAGATACTCCAATCGGACATCCCGACCGAATCCGGAAGATCATCATAATCAAACGGCATCCCAAAGAGGTCTCCTCTTCTTGCGCCGTCCCAGATATTGATCGCAGGCGAAAGCGGGATCAGCGCTTTGACCGACTCTTCCTTCAACCCTGCGGCAAGCACTGCGGTCAGCCCGCCCTGCGAATGGCCGGCAAGATAAAGATCAGAAACAAACGGAAGATGTTTTGCATGTTCGATCACACGCATCGCTTCCAGCATCCAATGCATGACCGTGTGGTAAAAGAAATCGCCGCCGCTTTTTCCGTGACCGTACATTTCGGCACGAAGCGTTGCAAAGCCAATCTCATTGGCCGCCTTTGCGACCGCAATGATATGTTTTTCTTCAATGTGTCCGGTCAGTCCCGGGATCACGATCAGAAGCGGCATCTTATCTTTCTGTTTTTCCGGAAAGTCGAGTTTGGCATGAATATCGATCCCGTCACAGTCTATATAGTATTCCTTGTTTTCCTGCATCCGTTTTCTCCTTATATCGCGCAAACCAAAAACAGCCGGGATGATCCCGGCTGTTTCATACTCTTAGGTTAAGCCTAAACTTAGAATAAAG
>JAFYDQ010000140.1 GCA_017544705.1 Lachnospiraceae bacterium
ATATATTAAATATGTGTTACCTTACTTTAACAAGATGACCGGACTGCTTCATGGCATCAATGATCTGATCGACGCACTTCTCGCAGTTTTTATAGGTAACTGCCTCCGACATGACACGCAGGACAGGTTCCGTACCGGATGCGCGAAGCAACACCCGCCCGTCGTTTCCAAGGAATGCACCCGTATCCTCAACGGCCTTTTTCACGGCAGGATCGGCAAGCGTCTTCTCTTTATCATCCACTTCCACGTTTTTCAGTACCTGCGGATACATCTTAACTTCGGAAGCCAGCACCGACAGCGGCAGCTGCGTTTCAACCAGCACCGTCATCAGCATGATCGCCGTGACCAGACCGTCACCGGTATGTGCATACTTTCTGAAAATAACATGCCCCGACTGTTCGCCGCCGATCATATGGTTATTTTCTTTCATATTCTCGTACACATAACGGTCACCGACTTTGGTCTTCTCGTATTGGATCCCGATGTTGTCGAACGCCTTGTAAAGCCCGAAATTGGACATGATCGTCGTAACGACCGTGTTGGACGGCAGCATGCCGTGTGCCTTGAAATGTTTCGCACAGATATACATGATCATGTCACCGTTCACGACATCACCGTATTCATCAACTGCCAGGCATCTGTCCGCATCACCGTCAAAAGCAAATCCGACGTCCACTTTATTCTCGCGTACATATTTCTGTAATCCCTCGATATGGGTGGAACCGGCATTCAGGTTGATGTTGACACCGTCCGGTGTGTTGTTCATCACATAGTTTTTGGCACCGAGCGCATCAAAAACAGCGCGGCCGATCATCCAGGAACTGCCGTTGGCACAATCCAGGGCAACCTTACAGTTCTCAAACGATACCGGTGCAATGCTCGTCAGATAACCGATGTAACGGTTTCTGCCGGAATAAAAATCGATCGTGCGGCCGATCTTATCGTCTGTTGCCCATTTGACATCATCGATCTCATCATCAATAAACTGTTCCACGAGATCCTGGACTTCATCCTCCATTTTCTCGCCTTCGGCATTCATCAGTTTGATCCCGTTGTCAAAGAACGGATTATGGCTTGCGGAGATCATGATCCCGCAGTCAAACCCTTCCGTTCTGGTAATATAACTGACGCAGGGCGTTGTGGTTACATGAAGCAGATAAGAATCACCGCCCGATGAAGTAATGCCTGCAGATAACGCATTTTCATACATATAGGAGGAACGACGCGTGTCTTTTCCGATCACGATCTTGGCGGGGCGCTCCTTCCCGTAATACCAGCCAAGAAATCTGCCGATCTTAAATGCATGTTCCGCTGTCAGGACTTCGCCTGCTTTTCCGCGGAATCCGTCCGTACCAAAGTATTTCCCCATTGATTTTCTCTCCTTTTTTGCTTTTGAAGATTGATCAGCGCGCGCTTCTTTTGTCCTGCCGTCAAACGGTTTCTTCGCATTTTGCGGGATCAGCCACAGCTTCCCCTCTTTCTTCGCATTTGCGATCTTGTTATCCCGGCACAACATGGTGATCCGCCGCTCGGTCATCTCCCATTTTTCGGAAGCCTCATGGACATCCATGTACTTCATTTAAGGTCCTCCCTTGCCATTGACAGGTTTCATGATACAAAAAAACCTGCGGTGAAATGAAAAATCCTTACCGTTTCATTTTCCCGCAGGTTTGTTTATTTGTCAAGTTAGTTATCTGGGGTATGTCAAGTTACAGTTACTCGTATCTTGACATTTGGACATTGTTAATGTCCAATTACTCCTCGCGTCTTTTTTTGACGATCTGATCCTTGAACGAGCATTGCGTCATCTCCACATTTTCGCCGTCCGTAAACTTGGCATAGGAGTTTCCTCTGAAATCACAGTTCTCAAAGAGGATATCAAAGCTGTTATCGCCTACCTGAACAAATTCATCGGAATAATTGTCCACTTTGACGGTATTGTTCTTAAAATTACAATCCTTGAAAGTGATCGCGCCGCAGGAGTTGAGCGTGATCATTTCATATTCCATGTTGTCATGCATGTCACAATTTGTGAATTCCGCCGTATAGACATTGCCGAAGTAGAGAATACCATAAGTACACTCATAGATCTCGGTGTTGTTAAAATAGATATTCGAACAGTCTGAAGCATCCAGGCCGTAAGCACCGCACCCGTAAAGATGACAGTCATTCACGGTAAGATTACTGGTGTTTCTTGCATCCAGAACACTGCCGCCGCAGGTTCCCGGTTCCACATGGTGCCCAAGCGTAATGCCGCTCAGTGTGATATGATCGCAGTCCATAAACCCTAAAACCGGTTCATACGGATCATTGATGCAGATCTCCACCTTGGCATTGTTTTTGGTCTCAAGGCACAGATTGGAAACACTCTCGATCGTGGCACTTCCGATCGTCCCGCTCTCACTCGCATACCCGTGATTCAGCGTGATGTTGGGATTTCTGAGTCTCTCATTGGCCTCACTGATATTATATACGCCCTCGTTTAAAATGATCTTGCGGTTGCTCTTAACCGACTTGAGCAGTTCCTGTACATTCGATACGGTAACGGTATCATCATACCGGAGATCATCCCTGTTCTCATAATCCGCCGAGCCCTCACGAAGATACGTCGAAACCTCGACCGAACACCACGGATCCTCGTCATCATATTCATAAACTTCATTCTTATATCGGATCATCCTGTTCTGATCAGCCAGCGTCAGGTCGATCACGGTTTCCTTCGTCCGCGGATTTGTGATCTTTGCCGACCACTCTGCATTCTCACATCCGTCGAAGAGCGGCACTTTTTCGATACTTACCGGCATATGATTCCCTTCCGATGACCAGTCATACACACTGAAGTAATAATCCGCATAAAGCGCTCCGCCGTCTTCATAAATATCGATCTGGGAATGATCGAACTCATCTTCAGACATATAGAAATAGGAATCCATATCATCGAGCGCATCTCCGGGATTTCCGGTATAATTCGTTGAGCACACCACGATCCAGGTCCCGACAAGGTCCTTTTCATTGCTGCTCACTGCGCTCTGTGCCGACTCATCCGGTTTGGAAGTCTGTTCCGTTTCCGTGTCGTTTCCGGAATCCGGCACATTCTCATCCGTACCCTGCACATTTTCGGTTATTTGCTGCGTATCATCCCCTGTATCGGGTTTCGCGCCGTTATCGCCGCTTAAATAGCTGCAGGCGCACAGCGTACAGAGCATCATACCGATCAAGATCGCTACTGCTTTTTTCATTGTTCTCTCCTTATTGTATTCCAAGATATGTATAGCCTTTTTCCGTAACGACATCCTTTACTGCCGCTTCGTCAAAATCACCGGATAAGGTAAGTTTCACAAGGTTTTCGTTATGATCCGCCTTGGCATTTGCAACAAAAGGCAGTGCCTCCAGTCCTTTCTGCACGTTCATTTCACAATGCTCACACATCATGCCTTCCACTTTGATCGTTTTGTCCATTTGAACACCATTCCTTTCCTGATCATTTTCTGTCTTTATGATATGATTTTCATTTTTACCGATCTGAAACAGATTCAGCCGCAGCGCATTCATGCAGACCGTAAAGCTCGACAGGCTCATGGCCGCCGCGCCGATCATGGGATTCATTTTCAGGGAAAAAAGTCCTGCCGCGACCGGAATGCAGATCACGTTATAGAAGAACGCCCAGAACAGATTCTCATGAATATTGGTAAGCGTCCGCCTGCTGAGCCGGATTGCCGCTGCAGCATCCTTTAGGGAACTGTTCATCAGCACAATATCGGCCGAATCAATCGCAACATCCGTTCCCGCGCCGATCGCGATGCCGATGTCGGCCCGCTTCAATGCCGGTGCATCATTGATCCCATCACCAATCATAGCAACCTTTCCATCATCCTGCAAGGAACGGATCACTTCTTCCTTACCGTCAGGCAAAACGCCTGCCACATATGAATCCACCCCGGCCATTTTACCGATATAGGCAGCTGTACGTTCATTATCGCCGGTCAGCATAACCACCTTGAGGCCAAGATCCTTCAGTTCCCTGATCGCACTTACGGAATCCTCTCTGATCGGATCCGCTACGGCGATCACGCCGAGCACCCTGTCATCTTCCGCAAAAAAGAGCGGTGTCTTGCCCTGTGCCGATAATGCTTCCGCTTCCGTCCGAAACTTTGCCGGTAGCGTGGCAACACTTTCCATCAGGGCCAAATTCCCGCCGCGGACGATCTTCCCGTTTACACTCGCTTCAACACCGTTACCGGGAAGCGCTTTAAATCCTTCTGCCGGATCCGGTGTGATCCCTCTCTCTTTTGCCATGGAAACGATCGCAAAAGAAAGTGGATGCTCACTCATCTGTTCCACGGAAAATGCTGCCTTCAGCAATTCCTCTTCCGTTACGCCGTTTTCACACAGCAGGTCCGTCACCTGCGGTTCTCCGGATGTGATCGTACCCGTTTTATCCAACACCACAGTCTTGATTTTTCCGGCCGTTTCCAAAGCTTCGCTGGTCTTAAACAAAATCCCGTTCTTTGCGCCAATCCCGTTACCGACCATGATCGCAACAGGCGTTGCAAGCCCAAGCGCACAGGGACAGGAGATCACGAGCACGCAGATGCCGCGCTCGATCGCAGATGCCGTCCCGGCTCCTGCGATCAGCCAGCCGCAGGTTACGATCAGTGCAATCCCGATGACCGCCGGCACAAAAACACCGGATACCTTATCGGCGATCCGCGCGATCGGCGCCTTGGTCGCTGCCGCATCCGAAACCATGCGAATGATCTGCGAAAGCGTCGTATCTTCCCCGACGCGCGAAGCCCTGCACTTTAAAAATCCCGATTTATTGATCGTTGCCGCACTGACCGTATCCCCCACGGTCTTATCGACCGGAACGGATTCCCCGGTAAGCGCCGATTCATTCACCGCAGACTCCCCGGTAAGTACCACCCCGTCAACCGGTATGGCATCCCCCGGGCGGACAATAAATTCTTCCCCGACTGCAACTTCTTCGATGTTAACTTCCGTCTCTACACCGCCACGCAGCACAATAGCAGTCTTCGGAGCCAGTTTCATAAGGTTCCTTAAGGCATCCGTCGTTCTGCCCTTCGACATTGCCTCCAGCATCTTCCCGACCGTGATCAGTGCCGGGATCATGGCTGCGGATTCAAAATAGAGTTGATCCTGATACAACTCCATAAGGTCTGCGTTAACGGCACCGTTCGTGATCATGAAACACATCTTATAGAAAACAAAGACACTCCATCCGAAAGAAACGGAAGAGCCAAGCGCCACCAGGGTATCCATATTGGGAGCAAGATGCAGGAGCGAACGGAATCCGCTTGTAAAGAATTTCTGATTGATGATCATAACGATCAGGGCCAGAATCATCTGCGTCAGCGTCAGGCCGAGATGATTATGCAAAAGGGCGCCCGGAACCGGGAGGCCCAGCATATGATGCCCCATGGTCAGATACATCAGGGCAACAAGAAAGATCACCGACAAAAGCAATCGTTTCTTCAGTTTTGGCGTCTCCGTATCGTTAAGCGCCTCCGCATCTTCCGTCTGTCCTCCGTTTTGTTTTGCGCCTCCCTTAACGGCTGCACCATATCCTGCTTCCTCGACGGCACGGATGATCTCGGCACTTGACGCATTGCCCTCAACACCCATCGAATTGGTCAGAAGGCTCACGGACACGGATTCCACCCCCGGAACCTTAGCCACAGCTTTTTCCACTCTCACCTGGCAGGCTGCACAGCTCATGCCGCTTACACTGTATTGTTCCATCTCATGCTCCTATTACTGATGTTTGCAAAGCCCGATCTCATCGATCACGATATCCCCGATGGGATCCGTAAATCCGATCGTAATCTGCTTGATCTTTGTTTCATCAAATCCGTTATCTGCCTTTGTGTCCCTTGCGGATACATGCACGGTCGTAAACTGATGCTTGTATTCATAGAGGTCAAACAGGGCATCAGGCTTATATAACTGTACCCCGATCGAAGGAAAGACCGACCGTGGTTCCTGAACGGTTGCCGTCTTCCCGTTTTCGTCCGTAAAGGTCACGAAGTACCCGATCATTCCCGCATCCTTTAAATCCTTCTTTTTATTTCGCATGTCCGCAAGGTCGAAGGAAAGATCATATTCACCAAGATCTACATTTCCGGTATCGACCGTAACTAAGATCGGTTCTTTGGCATCTTCCCAATGAAACGCCAGTACACAATTGGTTTCATCGTCATCGGAAGTGACGCTCCGTCGTTTTCTTGCCCACCCTTTGCTGTTTGATACGGCAAGTTTCCAGTTTCCGGAAGAAGTACCGATATCCTTTTGCTCGTCAAAATCAAATCGCGGCGAAAACGAAGAATCCGCATACATCTGCTGATAGGCCGTATCCGGCAGATCCGTCAGGTAAGCATCCGCATCATAAAACAGGGAACGGTATGTATCATCGCCCCGGACCGTTACATCCAAAAATGTTTTCATCAGCGTACAGAGAATCTGCTGCTGCGCTTCCTTTGTGAGCAGATCGCGAACATCCAGGAAACGGCTCGTCGGTTCCGAAGAATCATACCTGCCCCAGAGCGTATTGAACTGTCCGTGATTGGCACCGTTAATGAACAGGGCCGATTTAAAGCAATCCGTTTTCCCGGAAAACCGGATATTGTAATACTGCTTCTCTCCCATGATTTCGGTAACATCCTGATCGTTTAAGCCATGGATCAGAAGATAATTGACATCCGTTAAAACATCCGTCTTTCCGGCCGGAACATACTGGTCGCAGACCGGTGCGATCGCGATCAGGGAACGGATCGGGAAATGATAATCAAACGTAAGATTCCCGTTATCCGGGTAACGGTCATAACCATTAAAGAGCATGGCATGGCAGATCGCCTCCCCGCCTCTTGAATGGCCGGCAAGAACAATATTGCTCTCATCAAACCGGTTGTAGAGCGGACCACGTTCGTCCGCATTCCATTGCAGTACCTGTCTGATATTTTCGAGCAGCAGGATCGCCCTTGCGTCATTTTCTTCCGAAAGGCAGTTGCAGGCGTTCTCATCTACGGAAATGACCGCATAGCCATGAGACGCAAGATATTCTCCAAGATATTCATACCCCAGATAAGAATCTGTTTCAATGCCGTGATTTCCATGAATGATAAAGAGCAGCGGGTACTGTTCATTCCCATCCGGATACCAGATCTTGCCGGAGAGCGGGACCGCACTTAAGTCATAATCAAACCGGAGTTTAAAAAGCAGGGATTCCGGAAATTTGCGTTTGACAAACGATGACAGATCATAAGTGGGTGCCGTAAGATCAAATCCATCAACGCTCCCATAGGAAACGCTCTTGACATCGTAATCTCCCGTTTCCAAAAACGCAGCAAATCCGGCAGGTGCCGCAGTCTCCTTCTTCTGCATTCCGGCATATTTATCAACGTTTCCCCGTGCAAATCCATCCGGCAGAAGGAATATAAGAACCGCAGCAAGGATCACAAGGGAAATCAGTCCCGGGATCCACACGGACTTTGAAAACCGTTTCCGCGCGATCATAAGATCCAGACAGCGTCCCAGCACATCTGTAGCCAATACCAAAAGCAAACCGAAGGCGATCCCAAACGGGATCAAATTGCCCTGAAACCCGATCTCCGCGATCATCACAGCCAGAACCAGATCAAGGATAAACATCGCTCTTGATAGGCGCATCGAGCCAAAGATCAGCCACAGCAGGCCAAACAGTACAAACGGGCTGAGTGCTGATAGCGTTAGCGCAAGGGGATAGGAAAGATACCAGGGGATAAAGCCGTACATGTTGTACAGCGCGCCTGCAAAAAAAACAAACAGGAGAATCAGGAGTGCGATCAATGAGCCCCGGTTTCCCTCACCGAGTATCTTAAAAAACGACCGGATAGGCCGGAAAATACGTTCAAAGAGTTTTTTCATAGCGATATTAGTATATCCGATTGTGTTGCCATTGTTAAGAGAATCTCCTAAAATAAGTATCAGAAATGCTTTTTACAGGGAGGAAGAACATGAAAAAGAACAGTATATCTGCCATTTTGCTGTCCCTTACGCTGATCGCTTCACTGACGGGCTGCAATGCATCCGGTTTCGTAAATATGCCGGAAGACAGTGCACCGACAGAGGCTGCAGATACGGCAGAAAGTGAAAGCGCCGAACAGGCGAGCGCAAAAGATGCCCTGCAGGTATTTGAAGAAGCAGGGATACAAACGGATATTCCGGATTTAAGATCCGTGGTCGCTTCTGCTGACGGGCTCGGCGAAGATGCGATCGTCGGTGCATGTCTCGGATCCAAAGCAGCAGACGATGACAAGTACATGGCGC
>JAFYDQ010000141.1 GCA_017544705.1 Lachnospiraceae bacterium
AGGCATGGCCTTTGCCAATGCATTCCTTGGCGTATGTCATTCCATGGCACATAAACTGGGCGCCTTCCATCACCTGCCGCACGGTGTGGCCAATGCGCTGATGATCGATGAGGTGCTGCGGTTTAATGCGGCAGAAGTTCCGGCCAAGATGGGAACCTTCCCGCAATACGATCATCCCCATACGCTTGCGCGTTACGCGGAAGTTGCGGATTATCTCGGCGTGAAGGGTGAAACCGATCAGGAAAAACTAAAGAACCTGATCTTAAAGATCGATGAGCTCAAGGAAAAGATCGGGATCAAGGCGACCATTAAGGACTATGTTCCCGATGAACAGGATTTCCTGAACAGACTGGACGATATGACAGAGCAGGCATTTGATGACCAGTGCACCGGCGCAAATCCCAGATATCCGCTGATGAGCGAGATCAGGCAGATGTACTTAAACGCTTATTACGGAAAGAGCTTTGAAGAAACTGCCACGCCCGGCGCAGAGCAGCTTGACCGGAATTGATAAGGGAGGAAGAGTAAGATGAAACTGGATACAGTAATTGCAAAAAGACCTTCTAAAACCGTATACCGTGACGGAGATCTTTGCATCAAGGTATTTAATGAGGAATATTCTAAGGCTGACGTGCTCAATGAAGCGCTCAATCAGGCCAGGATCGAGGAGACTGCGCTGAATATCCCCAAGATCCATGAAGTGACAAAGGTCGACGGGAAATGGGCGATCGTCTATGATTATATTGAAGGAAAAACCCTGCAGCAGTTGATGGAGGAGCATCCGGAAAAGAAGGAGGAATATCTGAACCTGTTTGTGGATCTGCAGATGAAGGTGTTTGAACAGACCTGCCCGCTGCTGAATAAGCTCCAGGATAAAATGAACCGCAAGATCAGTCAGACCGGACTCGATGCCACCACCCGTTATGATCTGCATACCAGGCTCAACGGCATGCCCAAGCACACGAAAGTCTGCCATGGTGATTTTAACCCCTCAAACATTATCATTACGGAAGACGGAACTCCGTATATCATTGACTGGGCGCATGCCACGCAGGGGAATGCTTCCGCGGATGCGGCAAGAACATATCTGCTGTTCTCCTTAAAAGGCGATACGGAAACGGCAGAACAGTATCTCGAACTGTTCTGCAAAAAGACGGATACCGCAAGGCAGTATGTGCAGAAATGGATGCCGATCGTTGCGGCTTCTCAGTCCGTAAAGGGTAATGAGAAAGAACGCGAATTTCTGCTCAAATGGGTTACCGTTGTGGATTATGTATAGACAGTTCCATAACAGAAAGAAGCTTTGGCAGCACGGGTAGTGATATGAGTTCAAACCGCAAACAGGAGCCCCTTGTCTGGGAAGAAGTACATACAGAACATATTGTTGAGGATGAATGGATCGATTTCCGAAAGACTGCCTGGCGCTTTCGGGATGGCAGGGTGATCGAACCGTTCTACAGCTACAGCCGCAAGAATTATGTGGTTGTGGTCGCAACGGATCCGGAGGGCAATTATATCTGTGTCAGACAGTTTCGGCAGGGAATCAGGAAGGTCACAACCGAGCTGCCGGCAGGAGCCATTGAGCATCGGGACAATCGGGAATGCGAAGACAACAATGTCAGCGAATCGGATGCACTGGCAGCGGCCAAGCGAGAACTGCTGGAAGAGACCGGTTACGAATCAGACGAATGGAGACACCTGATCACCATCCCTGCGAACGCCACGATTGCCGATAACTATGCATTTATTTTTGAGGCCCGTCATTGCCGGAAAGTGTCCGGACAAAGCTTAGATGAAAATGAATTCATCCGTATCGAAAAATATTCCGGGGAGGAGATCTGGCAAATGATCAACGCGGGAGATTTTGAACAGGCCGTACATATCGTGGCATGGATGATGTCACGTCAGTGATCGTGGCACAAAGTATCTGCTGATCACAGAGCCGTTACCCGTTGCCTGCGTATGATCGTTGTTGTATATTGTTGATACAGGAAAAGCAGCAGGAGGACTGATTTATGTCGAAGAAAGAATGGAAAGAAAGCGGAACGGAACTGGGACATGCGTTCAAGACGTTTGGTAAGACGTTTTTGAGGTCCGTTGATACGACGACCGATAAAGTGGTTGAGTGGGCGAATGAACCTTCACCGCAGGACAATCAGGCGAAGGTGGTGCCGGAACCGAACAGCACCGTATACAGTGACGGCAGCTGGAAGAAGGTCGGGAAGGAACTGGGAAACGGCTTTCTGGGAGTCGGCAAGACCATGCTTCATACGGTCGGGATCGGCACGGAAGGCGGACAGGATACGGCTGATTCTGCGGGACATCACGAGCCGGCGCCGGAAGACGTTGTGGATTCAGTGGCTAAGGTCGTTGAACCGGAAGATGATCCGAAAGCATAGTGATTTTTACGAAACTAATAGATATACAAACGCGCGATCCGATACAGGGTGGCGCGTTTTTGTATGCAAATTGCGTAGTGACAGCCATTTGCTCGCGTGATAAAATAAGTGCATGGGTGAGTAATTATTCATTCGGAGGA
>JAFYDQ010000142.1 GCA_017544705.1 Lachnospiraceae bacterium
ATGGTCGGTCAGAAGTATGCGGAACCCGTTGTCGCAACCATTGTAATGAGTTTAGAATCTGTCTTCGCCGCCCTCTCCGGCTGGCTGATCTTATCCGAGCACTTAAAGGGGCGCGAGCTTGCCGGCTGCATCCTCGTCTTCACCGCCGTGATTCTCGCTCAACTTCCTGAGCGGCAAACAGATAACCATGGACAAACTGGAAATTGAGATCATCAGAAGCAGACGCAAAACCATCAGCCTTGAGATCACCGACGATCTGAAGGTCCGCATCCGTGCGCCAAAAACCATGTCAAAAAAGCGCATCCGCGAGTTCGCAACGGAGCGGATGGAATGGATTATGTCCCACCTTGAAAAGATGGAAGCAAAGCAGGAAAAACTGGCATCCGTGGAAAAGCTTTCAAAAGAAGAATTGTCGGAACTTGCGGACAAAGCGGTTTCCTATATCCCGGAACGGGTCGCACATTTTGCCGCACTGCTGCAGGTGACTTATGGCCGGATCACGATCCGTAACCAGCAGACCAGATGGGGATCCTGCTCTTCCAAAGGAAACCTCAATTTTAACTGTCTGCTGATGTTAACACCGCCTGAGATCATTGACTATATCGTGGTGCATGAATTGTGTCACAGACTGGAAATGAATCACTCGAAACGCTTCTGGGAACAGGTCGGCCGCGTGATCCCAAATTATAAGAGTTGTGAAAAGTGGCTGAAAGAAAACGGCAGTCTCATCATGGCGAAAAACCGCTGAAACGCAAAACCATATGCCCCATCAGGCAGCGCGAAGCCGGAAGATCACCGCTACGACCGCAAGGATCAGACAACCTGTAAAAATCACGCCGCTCGCGATGATATGCTCCCTTTTCTGCAGATCCAGGATCGCGATAAACTCCCTTACAAAACCGTTTGGCCAGAAATACCATTTCGTTTTGCTGGCAACCCCTTCCGCATCAAGGCCTACACGTCTTGCAAGAATCCCGCTGCGGAACATGTGATAATTGGTGGTCGCAAAGCAGACCTTTGCTTCCGGATTTAACGCATCTATGATCTCTTTGGAATACAGGAAGTTCTCATAAGTAGTTGTCGAACGTTTCTCCGCATGAACCTCCTCAGCCTCCGCACCGTGCGCAAGCAGATAGAGTTCGATCGCAGAGCCCTCGCTCATCCTCTCATCCGAACCTTTTCCCCCGCTCGGCACGTATTCGACCGGCTTTCCGGTAGAGATCTCCTGCGCCCACGCATAACGGATCGCGCGATTGGTCCGTGCCTTTAAAAGCGGCAAAAGCCCGCCCTTCTTATCAATGGAACAACCGAGGATGATGATATAATCCTTGTCAAATCGCGGCATCTGTCTGGCCGCCAGATATGCCATGATGACGGTTCCCAGAAAAAAGCTCTCCAGATAACACATCATCAGCAGCAGAAACAGGTTCAGATAGGTATGGATCGCCATGAATACGGGATCTCCGGTAAGCCCTGCCCTCGGCAGCACCTGCTCTTCCATCAGCGTTCCCGCATAGTGGATCGCGACCGTTCCGCCGACGAAAATGATCCCGAGCACGACCCCGAGGACGTTCTTAAGACGCAGCCCCTCGTGCCGGATAAGCGCGATATTGCTGATGGTGATCGCGATGCAGATCAGCGCGAACACGGGAATGGCAAGCATGGAAAAACGTTTGGGAAAACGTACGAACTCGATGAACAGATAGCGGAGTGTCAGTTCTTTTGTCTGCATCAGACAGGAAAGCAGATAATTATAGAGCGAGAGCATCAGTGTGAAAAGAAACAGAATCCCTGCAATATATGCCGCGTTGCGGTAATAATACAGGGATCTTTTGATGCTGCGCTGCAACAGAAACTGCATTGCCACGATCGTACAGAAAAGCAATGCAAAGAATATATTAAAAACGACAACGATCGTCAACTTACTTCCTCCGCTCCAACATCGCAACAGCCGCTTCGTAGTACAGCGGTCTGTCCCAGACAAAGCCCTGCACATAGTCGCAGTTTTGTTCGCGCAGCAGATCCACCTGCATCTGGGATTCCACGCCTTCCGAAATGACATCGCAGTCCATCAGATGTCCCATGTAGATCACCACATTGACGAAGTCCCTGCTCTTCTCGCTGCTTTCGATCTCATCGATCAGGCTCTTGTCGATCTTGAGCAGATTGATCGGCAGCTTCACAAGCTGTGCCAGGGAGGTATAACCGGTACCAAAGTCATCGAGCGCGATCTTGACGCCAATCTTACGCAGCTTTCCGATGTTCTCGATCGTCATGCTTTCGGATTCCGCAAGAGAATACTCCGTGATCTCCAGTTCCAGCCGGTCTGCCGGGAATCCGGTCTCTTTCAGGACTTCCTCGACATGATCTGCAAAGTCATCCCTGCTGATACTGTTGGCGGAAATATTGATCGATAAAATGATCGGCTCCACATAATTGCTGATATAGTCCACCATCTCGGTCAGCGCCCGTTTCAAGACATAGTTGTCGACCTCAATGATGAGGTTGGTCTTCTCCGCAACGGGAATAAAATCGGCAGGTGCTGCGCTGGTCCCGTTTGGAAGAAGCGTCCGGATCAGTGTCTCAAAGCCCCGAAGTTCCTTGCTCCTGGTATCGTACTGCGGCTGATACATCAGATAAAAATAATCGCCCGCCAGACACTCTTTCACAATGCCTTCCAGTTCATTCTGGCGGAGTACTTCCTGTCCCATCTCTTTATCAAAGCAGACCAGCGAATTGGCATGTGCCTTCATCGCATGGAACAGCGCCAGATCTGCATATTTGATCAGAGTCGAAGCATCCAGTGCATCCTCCGGGAACCGCACGGCACCGGCATAAACACGCGGATAACAGTATACCGGGTAATCACCTTCTTCGAGGGCGACTTTCCCGCCGAAACGTTTCTTCATTCCATAGCGCAGGCTTTCCAGATCATACTCTGCGGCCAGCACCAGTGCGTACTCCGAACCGCCGATCTTACAGACCGTTCCAAGGCCGTGTGTTAAGTCCGTAAGCTCTCTGCTGACCTCGAACAACAGCCTGGTTCCCATGTCGTGACCGAGGTTATCATTGATCATGCGGAAATTATCGATGCGGAAATAGACGACCGTAAACGGGCTGGACTTGGCGATCTTCTCCTGCAAGGTATCCAGGAAACCGCGCATATTATACAGTCCCGTGACATAGTCCGTAATACTTTCCTTTTCCTGAAGACTGAACTGTTTGCTAATCACAAAGATCGCCGCAATGCAGAGCAGGGCATTGATCATCCCGGGAAGCGGGCCCAAGCTCTTGGTATGCACGATCCCGAACAGATCATAGATCAACAAAAAGATCATGAGACCGTAGGACAGCCTTGCCCCGATCCGGAAACTGATACACGTTATTAAGATACAGCCCAGGAACATGACGAGCTGGATCACGCCGTTCATACTGAAGATCGGCAGGGACATCGTACCGATCTGCAGTGAGGACTCCGCATTTAACGACATATTGCTCCTGAAAAGCAGCAAAAGCATGCTGATGTTGATCAGCATGATGAATGTGATATGGATCGGTTTGTGAGAGATCTTGTTCAGTCGCATATGGGTATTGTATCACACAAATCGACTTTTTCGCAATTATGTGTTAAAATTCAGTATCATATATTAAATAGGAAATCCTAACATGATCAATATCATTCAAATGCTGGAAAGATCGGCGGCGCAGAAACCGGACGCGACCGCTTTTTTGGACCCTGTTTCCACGGTCACATTTGCAGAACTTTTGGCACAATCCGAACAGATCGGAACTTATTTTCTGCAAAACGGCGTCAGGGACGGAGATGCCATCGCGTTCTTCATGGAAAAATGCGTCGACGTCCTTCCCGTTATGTTCGGTGCCGTATGCGCCAATGCTTTTTACAGTTTCATCGATGTCAGGCAGCCGAAGGAGCGTACACAGTCCATCGTCGATACGCTCTCACCGGCTTTTCTCATTACGGACGAAACAAACGCTGCTCTGCTTCCGGAATCCTTAACGGAAAATGACACCGTCAGGATCCAGCAGATCAACGATATCGCAGCCATTATGCGGCGCACACCCGCAGACCGTGCGTTGCTTCAAGAAGCCCGGAAACGGTTCTTTGACGGCCTTCCCCTCTATGTGAATTTCACGAGCGGCAGTACCGGCACCCCGAAAGGCGTTGCCGTATCGCATCGTTCCGTGATCGATTTCATCGAAACCTTCGTCGACACCTTCGGCATTACGGGAGATGATATCCTTGCAAACCAGGCGCCGTTTGATTTTGACGTATCCGTCAAAGACATCTACAGCGGCCTCTATTCCGGTGCATGTACCGCACTGATCCCGCGGGAATATTTCTCCAACCCCACGCGACTTATGGATTACCTGTGTGAAGCAGATGCGACGGTTCTGATCTGGGCCGTGTCCGCAATGTGCTTTGTATCGATCATGAACGCACTCGATTACAAGACACCGGAACACCTGCGCCTGATCATGTTCAGCGGGGAAGTCATGCCGATCAAACAGCTGAACAAATGGAAAAAATACGTGCCGCATGCGACCTACGTCAACCTCTACGGGCCGACGGAGATTACCTGCAATTGCACCTATCACATCATCAAACGCGAATATGTTCCCGGCGAAACGATCCCGATCGGCATTCCGTTTGCAAACGAAAAGGTCTTTCTGCTGGACGGTGATGACCGGCTTGTGAGCGACCCCGACATCGAAGGCGAGATCTGCGTTGCCGGAACCTGTCTGGCACTCGGCTACTATAAATCGCCGGCAAAGACCGATGACGCTTTCATGCAGAATCCCTTAAACGACCGCATTTATGAACGGATCTACCGGACCGGTGACCTTGGAAAATACAATGCGGAGAGCGAACTGCTCTATATCGGACGCAAGGATTTCCAGGTTAAGCACATGGGGCAGCGGATCGAACTCGGAGATATCGAATCGGCCGCAATGGCACTGAATGGAATCGAGCGTGCCTGCTGCATTTACGATTCCGTGCATCAGAAGATCGTTCTCTTCTACACGGGCCCCCTGGAAAAAGAACAGGTACCGGATCTGATCCGCGAGAAGCTCCCGCCGTTCATGATCCCGAATAAGACCATCCGGCTGAACGTCTTCCCGATGACCAAGAACGGGAAGATCGACCGTGTTTCATTACTCGAACACATAGGAAAATGACCATGATCTCTACAGAACAGTTAAAACAGATCGCCAGCACATGCAAGACCCCCGCTTTTCTTTTTGATGCGGGAGAGGTCCGCTCAAGGGCCGGCAAGATCAAACAGATCTTAAATGACGGCATGAAGGAAGGGCAGATCGGATTCTGCTATTCCATCAAGGCCAATCCGTTTCTCATTCCGTATCTGACGGATTGCGTGAACGCATTTGAAGTCTGCTCTCCCGGTGAGCTGAGCATCTGTAAATTCCATCAGATTCCTGCCGAAAAAATCATATATTCCGGCGTCAACAAAGGCATGGCAGATCTCAGGGAAGCCATCTGCTATTCCAAAACAGCGGAAGGCAGTGATCGTCCGGTACGCCTGATCACGGCGGAATCAATAAAGCACTATGAGATGATCCGGCGGATCACGGAAGAAACGGGGATTGCCGTAAAAGTCATCCTCCGCCTTTCTTCGAAGAACCAGTTCGGTATGGATGAATCCGATATCGAAGCGGTGCTTGAGAAAAACAGGAACTGCACCGGCATCGACATTGTCGGCCTGCATTATTTTGCGGGCACGCAGCGGACCAAATTAAAACATCAGCAGCAGGAGCTTTCCATGTTAACGGAGCTGATCGATAAGCTCCGGTCTGCCTATGATCTTCCGCTTCCCATTCTGGAATACGGGCCGGGACTCCCCTTCCCCTACTTTGCGGATGAAGAGCGGACCGACACCCTGCTGCCGCTCAAAGAACTTGCCCCCGATCTGCAAAATGTCCAAAAAACCTGTTCCCTGACGGTGGAGATGGGACGGTTTCTTGCAAGCAGTTGCGGGTATTATTTTACTTCCGTCGTAGATGTCAAAACATCCTTTGACCACAGATGGTGTATCTTAGACGGCGGGATCAATCATGTCAATTACTTGGGATCCATGATGGGACTGAAGGTTCCCGTGATCCGTGTTTTATCGGATACAAAGGATCCGGCACCCGTGATCTCCCAGGCACTCTGCGGATCGCTGTGCACGACCGCCGATGTTTTGGTACGCAGTTTTGACGCACCCGCGCTTAAGGAGGGCGACAAACTCGTCTTTGAGAATATCGGAGCCTACTCGGTCACGGAGGGACTGAACCTGTTCTTAAGCAGGGATATGCCATCGGTCCTCATTTCCGGAAACGGACAGATCACCAAAGTACGGGAAGGCCTCCCGACATGGAAACTCAATACGACAAAAGGTACCATGGAATCAAATGCGTAAGTTGAACAACCACCGCCCATCCATCATGCAGCACAAAGAGTTCCCGTCCGTTATCTGCTTTGCGTCGGGAATTCTCTTAAATGTTGCCCTTGCGTTTCTCGTTCATTTTCTGGATCTGCCGATGTATCTGGACACCATCGGCACGATCGCGGTTGCCGCCTTAAGCGGCCCGTTCCCCGGCATCGCAACTGCCGTTGTCACCAACGTCGTCTGCACCCTTTTCAATAACGGATCGGTCTATTTCGCGATCCTGAATGTCCTGATCTCCCTGATATCGTTTTATTTTTTCCGCACCCGCCTTCTGAAAAAACCCGGCTTTGTTATTTTGTGGATCCTGATCCTGACCCTGATCAGCGGCGGCTTAGGCGGGATCATCCAATGGGCTCTGCTTGGTTCCCCGCAGTTTGCATCCATCGCGGATGCATCAGAGGTCTTTGCGGAAACAACAGGAATGAGCCGGCTTACGGCATTCCTCATCATCAACATTCTGGTCAATCTCATCGATAAAACGATCTCCTGCCTGGCGGCACTACTGATCATCAAAAACC
This sequence comes from Lachnospiraceae bacterium, assembly GCA_017544705.1. Classification (GTDB taxonomy): domain Bacteria; phylum Bacillota; class Clostridia; order Lachnospirales; family Lachnospiraceae; genus UBA2868. The sequence goes on from JAFYDQ010000142.1 coordinate 6,989, forward strand.
TGCCGGAAAAGATCCGGAATGCGATCGAAGAAGGCGGATGGAAACAGCGGCCCCTGTCTCATGACGATCTGAATGAGATGCGAAAGCTCGGACAGAAAAAGAGTTCCCTGCAGCAGCGGATGTCACGAATGATGATCTTTGCCGCCACGTCCATGACCATCGTCATGGCCTGTGTCAGCATTTATCTCTATAACAACAACGCCAGGGAAGAACAGACACAGGCTGCAAAAGAAGCCGCAGCGCTTTCGGCCAAACTGATCAATCCCGCCAAGGTACGGGATTATCTGGAGGAAGGGCGGGACGCGCCCGGTTATGCGGAAACCGAAAGCATGCTCTATACGATCCGGGACCAGCTTCCCTCGATCGCTTATCTTTACGTCGTGCAGATCCGCGAGGACGGCTGTCATTTTATCTTCGATCTGGAAACATCCGATACACCCGCCAATGAACCGGGCACGATCGTTCCGTTCGAAGAAGCTTTCGAACCGTATCTGCCGGCGCTTTTTGCCGGAGACCCGATCCCGCCGATCGAATCCAATGATGTCAGCGGTTGGGTGATCACCGTTTACCAGCCGGTATACGATTCCGCCAGAAACTGTGTATGCTATGTCGGTGCAGACGTATTCATGTCCTATCTGTCTTCCTATGTCAAAGACTACCTGTTAAGAACCCTCTTAATCTTCTCCGGCTTCTTCTTTCTGGTGGTCGGTTATGCCCTGTGGGTATCCGGATACCGCGTGGTCTATCCCATCAACGCCATGGCCGCCACGACGAACAGTTTTGTGTATGACAGTACGGACAAAGATACACAGAACGATAATACGCACAAGATCAAGAACCTGGAGATCACTACCGGGGATGAGATTGAAAAGCTCTATAATGCCATCACCAAAATGACCATGGACACCGCGGAACAGATCAAGGATATCAGACACCAGGCCAGAGCGATCACGCAGATGCAGGAAGGCCTGATCATCACGATGGCGGACATGGTGGAAAACCGCGACTCCGACACGGGCGCCCATGTCCAGAAAACCGCCGCCTATGTCCGGATCATTCTGGAAGGCCTGAAGAAAAAAGGCTATTACGAAAAGAAACTGACCGACAAATTCATGATGGATGTAGAAACCTCCGCACCGCTGCATGATGTCGGCAAGATCAGTATCTCGGATACGATCTTAAATAAACCCGGAAAGCTTACGGACAAAGAATTCGAGATCATGAAGACGCATACCACGGCGGGGAAAGAGATCATGGAAAAGGTCATTGACCGGGTACAGGGTGAAAACTATCTCAAAGAAGCCCGCAACATGGCTGCCTACCATCATGAGAAATGGGACGGATCCGGTTACCCGGAAGGTTTATACGGAGAAGTGATCCCGCTCTCCGCGCGCGTGATGGCCGTTGCGGATGTATTTGACGCACTCTCGTCAAAACGTGTGTATAAAGATGCCATGCCCTTTGAAAAGGCAATGTCCATCATCGAAGAAGGAAGCGGAACACATTTTGATCCCAAATGTGTGGAAGTCTTTTTGGAATCGCAGAAAGAGGTCAAAACGGTCCTGAAGAAATACAACACCTGATGAAGGTTTATAAGGAAAGGCTTTACCCATGAAAAGAAAATGTATCCCTGTGTCTGTCATTCTGGCGCTCCTCCTGTTTGTTCCGGTATTTTCCGTCCGGGCGGCAGAAGAAACGGATGCGGTGACGGAAGTCAGTTATCCGAATACCTACGGCGGCGGCTATGCGGTGACCGGGCAGCTTAAGAACGTCGGTTACGCGACCAAGCTGTACAATGCTTCAAACGGCCTGCCGACTTCGGATGCCAACTGCATTCTGGCAACAAGTGACGGCTATATCTGGATCGGCGGATACAGCGGGATCATCCGTTATGACGGAACCACGTTCGAACGGCTGCCCTCGACTGACGGACTGGCAAACGGAAAAGCGTTCTACGAAGACACGAGCGGCAGATTCTGGGTCGGCACCAATGACAACGGCCTGGTTGCCATGAACCCAGACGGCACAAACATCCACTACACCTACAAGGAAGGCCTGCCTTCCTCCACGATCCGTGCGTTCGCGGAAGGCGCAGACGGCACGATCTTTGCCGGCACCACGAGCGGTGTTGCTTATATCGGCACCGACATGGTCCTGCACGAACTGAACGATTCCCGTCTGAAAAATTCTTATATCTTACGTCTCACTTCCGACAGCGAAGGCACCGTATACGGATGCACGAAGAGCGGCGATGCGTTCAGCATCCACGGAACGAAAGTTTCATCCTACTACCACGGGGAAGATCTGGGGATCGGAAACATCACGGCCATCTTTGCAGACCCCAAAGTTCCGGGAAACGTTTATCTTGGTACCGATTCCGAGATGATCGTCTACGGCAGTTTCAACGATAACCTTGGGAGTCTTAAAAAGATCGATATCGCACCGATCAGTAACGCCAACTGGATTGATTGTGCCAGCGGACGGATCTTCGTGATCTCAGACAAGGCGATCGGCTATCTTAATGAGGATGATCAGATCTGTCTGATCGACAATATCCCGTTAAACAGCGGCATTGAGACCATGACCGAGGACTATCAGGGAAATCTGTGGTTCACCTCTTCGAGACAGGGTGTCATGAAGATCGTCACGAACAATTTCCAGGACCTGACGGAGGCCGCAGGGTTAAATACGGAGGTCGTGAACAGCACCTGTCTGCACAACGGCCTGCTCTATATCGGTACGGACAAGGGCCTGCAGGTCATTGACAGCGGCAATCGTCCCGTTGCGGACGACCTTGTGGACATGCTCGGCGAAACAAGGATCCGCTGCCTGATGGAAGATTCGTCGCGCAACCTCTGGATATCCACTTATACAAACGGCATGGGACTGATCTGCAAAACAGCACATGGAGAGATCCTGCAATTTACCGAAGAAAACGGCATGCCCGACAATGCCATCCGCTGTACCTATGAGGCATCGGATCATTCGATCTTAGTCTGCTCAAACGGCGGACTCATTATCATTAGGGACGGTAAGATTGAACGGGTCATCGGCGCAGATTCCGGGATCGGAAACACCGTTTTTCTGACCGTCTCCGAAGGGCCCGACGGCAGGATCTATATCGGCAGTGACGGGGACGGGATCTATATCGTCGACGGCAACAAGATCGATAAGCTGAGCCGTGATGACGGCTTAACCAGCGACGTGATCTTAAGACTGCGCCGCGATGAGGCCCATAACGTCCTCTGGATCGTAACCTCCAATTCCATTGAATACATGAAGGACGGAAAAATCACGGCCGTGCAGAATTTCCCGTATACGAACAACTATGACCTGTTTTTCGATAACAGTGACAACATCTGGGTACTTGCCTCCTACGGGATCTACTGTGTAAAGGCAGCGGACATGCTGTCCGGCGAGGCATTCGAATATCAGCTCTATGACACGGCAAACGGCCTGCCGAGCGTGCCGACCGGCAACGCTTTCAGCGAACTGGACCATAACGGCAATCTCTATATCGCCGGCAGAAGCGGTGTCAGCAAAGTCAACATCAACCACTATTTTTCCGAAAACAGCAGGATCAAGACCGGCATCAAATCGATCCTTTGCAATGACGAAGAGATCAAGCCCGGTACGGACGGCACCTATACGATCCCTGCCGTGACCGGCCGTATCCAGTTCAATATTGCGGTATTAAATTACCTGCTCTCCAATCCGACCATTCACGCCTATCTCGAGGGAGACCCGAACGGCGGCATCCTGCTTCCGCAAAGCCAGTTGACACCCCTTGAGTACACCGGCTTATCCTACGGAACCTATGACCTTCACATCCAGATCTTAGACGAGACACAGGATGGGGCCGTCCTGCAGGATGAAGTATTTAAGATCGTCAAGAAGCCGCGGATCCTGGAGCTGGCTGTTGTGCGGATCCTGATCATGACCTTCGCGCTCGCCCTGGTCGGCCTGCTCGTCTGGTGGGTGATGCGTTCCACGATCATCCGCAAACAGTACGAACAGATCCGTTCCGCCAAGGAAGATGCCGAGCGGGCCAACAGCGCCAAGTCCCGCTTCCTTGCAAATGTTTCCCACGAGATCCGTACCCCCATCAACACGATCATGGGTATGGACGAGATGATCCTAAGGGAAGATGCAACGGGCGTACCCAAAAACTACTTCATGTCCGTCGTCAATTACGCACTGGATATCCGGCATGCTTCCGAATCGCTGCTGGGCCTTATCAATGATATCCTGGATCTATCCAAGATCGAATCCGGCAAGATGAATCTGGTCGAACAGGAATATGCCGTCGCGGAGCTGCTCCGTTCGATCATTGTCATGATCCGTGTCAGAAGTGATCAGAAGGAACTGGTCTTTGACGTGGAGATCGACGAGAATGTTCCGAAGCGTCTCTACGGAGATATGGGAAAAATCAAACAGATTTTGTTGAATCTCTTAACCAATGCTGTAAAATATACAGAAAAGGGTGGCTTCCGGTTAAAGCTTGACATGCTTTCCAAAAATGACGATTCCTGTGAGCTGCGATTTTCCGTTAAGGATACCGGCATCGGGATCAAACCGGAGGATATGGACAAGCTCTTCACCGCCTTTGACAGACTGGATGAACAGAAAAACAGCGGCATCCAGGGAACCGGCCTGGGCTTAAACATTTCACGCCAGTTCGTGAGCCTCATGGGCGCCGATCTGAAATGCGAGAGCGTTTACGGCGAAGGCTCTGATTTTATCTTTACGATCACACAAAAGATCGTGGATCCGACCCCGATCGGAGAATTCAGCGAAGAAAACGACGAGATCGAAAGCGGACCTTACCAGCCGCAGTTCTGTGCACCGGATGCGGAGATCCTGGTGGTAGATGATGAGCCCATGAACCTTGCCGTGATCAAAGGCCTGCTCAGCGCTACCAAGATGCTGATCGCAACGGCTTCAAACGGGGAAGAATGTCTGGAGAAGATCAAATACGGCACCTACAATGTCGTGCTTTTGGATCATATGATGCCGGGAATGGACGGCTTGGAGACGATCAAACGGATCCGGGAGACCCATCCGGATCTGCCGGTCTTTGCGCTGACCGCCAACGCCGCCACAAACGGTGAGGAATTCTATAAGGAACACGGCTTTACCGGTTATCTTGCAAAACCGATCGACACCTATACACTCGAAAAAGCCATCAAATCCTGTCTTCCGCCCGAGATCATCATGGAACTCAAGCAGGAAGGCGGCGGCAAAGTGAATACGGAACTTCCTGCAGAATATGACTGGGTGAAAGAGGTGGACGGCATCAGCGTTGCACAGGGGATCAAGCACAGCGGCGGACCGGATAACTATCTCTCCTCCCTGCATATGTTCCTCGATACGATCGATGACAATGCCGGTGTGATCGAAAATGCTTTTAAAGACCGGGACATCTCACTCTACACGATCAAGGTCCATGCCTTAAAGACTTCCGCAAGGATCGTCGGTGCCGAGGAACTCTCCGAGCTGGCGAAGAACTTGGAGGATGCCGGCAAGAAGGACGACACCGCCTTTATCGATGCACACACGGACGAACTGCTGACATCCTACCGTGCATTTAAGGAAAAACTCTCTAAGCTTAACAAGGCAGAAGAAGGCAGTGACGAACGTGCCATGATTCCGGATGATGAGTTAAAGGATGCCTACACGGCCCTGAAAGAAGTGATCCCGCAGATGGATTATGATGCGGTGGAAATGATCCTAAGCCAGGTTAGTGAATACAAGCTTTCGGAACATGACGAAGGGATCTTCCGTGACTTGAAAAAAGCCCTGCAGACTTTTGACTGGGATACGATGGAAACACTTATGGAGGACATTACATGAACACAACACAGATCATGGTGATCGGCAGCAAAGAAACCTTCCTGGTCCGCGTCGTGCTGAACAAGCTGAAAGACAGTGGCTATACACCGGTCTTTGTCCCCTATGATATCAACGCCATCAACAGGGAATGGGAAAAGACGGCCCTGATCACCTGTTACATGGACACGGGAGAGAAACCGCCTTCGGCTGTGATCAATTTCATGCTGGATAAACAGATGGAGGATGAAAAGCAGCTCATCCTGATCGGCGACAGAGACGATCTGGCCTATCTGAAAGCAGATATCCCCGGCAATCTGATCTATCGTGTCTTTGAGCGTCCGCTCGATAACGAAGAGTACGGCAAGACCGTGAAAGAACTGCTCGGGAAAATGGAATCCGGCGAGTTCCGCAAAAGCATTCTGGTATTGGATGATGATCCGTCCTACCTGAATCTTGTCAGGACATGGCTGAAGGACACCTACAAAGTCTCGATGGTCACCTCCGGCCTGCAGGCGATAAAATGGCTCGGCAAAAACAAAGCGGATCTGATTTTGCTTGACTATGAAATGCCTGTTACAAACGGCCCGCAGGTTCTGGAAATGTTAAGAAGCGATGAGGAAACGCGTTCCATTCCCGTGATCTTCTTAACGGGAAGAGGCGATAAGGAAAGCGTCATGTCCGTGCTTGCCTTAAAGCCGGACGGCTATCTGCTCAAAAACATCGACAAAGACGAACTGCTTGAAAAGCTGAATCTGTTCTTTGCACATAAAAAGATCAACGAATAAAATGATAAAGGAGATTTAACATGGAAGAATTACTGGAATTATTAAAAGATGTAAGGGATGATGTGGATTTTGAAAACAGCACCGATCTGATCGACGGAAAGATCTTGACGTCCTTTGACATCATTCAGATCATCAGCGTGATCGATGAGAAATATGATGTGGCGATCCCGGCAACGGAGATCACCCCCGCGAACTTTAACAGCGTGCAGGCCATGTACGATATGATCCAAAGGCTTGCGGAGGATTAATCCCGTCCCGAAAGCAGCGGGATCAGTTCCTGCGTATAGACCCTGCGGCCTTCCGTTGACATGTGTCCCATGTCCTCGAAGAAAGCGGCATCGGCATTATTAAAATCCGTGTCCTCTGCAAAAATGCAGGGGACATTTTTTTCTTTCATGATCGCTGCAAACTGTTCATGATACTTCATATAGACCGGATCCTCCTGCAGCCTGTGATAGTGCGGGCTCTCAAGCAGCACATAGTTCTGATGATCCGCTTCGCATTTTGCGATCAGATCGAGCAGCGCCTCTTTTTGCGCATCCACGATCTGCACGTTACTGATGTCAAACGGTTCGCTCTCGAGATATTCCATTCCGGATGAAGGCGTCACCCCGGTCTTGGCACCCTTGTTGTATCTGGTCGCATAGAAGGGTTCGGTGACGGGATAAGTGATCAGATCATCCATGCCGGCACTCACAAAATACTCAAAGAACAGCGGGAAATCCGCATTTCCGCTATCCGCCATCTTCTCCCACAGCTGCTTCTTGCCATCCCAGGACAGATCCCAGATCACACGTGAATCCGACAGCTTCACTTCCTCTGTCAGAAGCAGCGGATCAAATTCCAGGACCAGCAGATCGACCGGTCCCGCCCCTCTGTTTTTCAACTCATCATACTGGATGTCGCAGGCCACATACTGGTTGCCGCCGTAAGCCAGGATATATGCTTTGTCATCAAATGCTTCATCGAGCAGATCGATGTCTAAGTTACTCCGAAATGTGGAGGAGCCGATAAAGAGCACACGAAGATCTCCTGCTTTTGTGACCGCATCGATCCCGCGGTTGTGGATCGGGATGCGGCAGGAGAAAACATTCTTGCACGCTACGGCCGCAGCGGATGCAAGCAGTGCGATACAGATTGTCAGAATGATCTTTTTGACTGCGCTCAATTCTTTTACTCCATTAGACTAACGGCATATCAAAATGCCATATTAAAATGCCTGATACATAAAGTTCGACTGCCCGAGAACACCGAACAGGATCGTGAAAACGATCATTGCGCCGGCGTAGAGATATCGGTGTTTTTGAAACGCATCCGCGTTCTTTTCTTTCAGCAGTTCCACAACGAATAATCCGCCGATCAGTACGAACAGGATCAGCACACTGGCCAGTGCCTGATTCCCGTTCCCAAACGGGGTTAAGGCAGCAGCAATTGTCGCGCCGTTTATCCTGGTATTCGTAAAGATATTTTTATAGATCGCAAACGCATCCGTCATGCTGTGGGCGCGGAACATGACCTCACCCATCAGCACAATGAAAAAGGTGCGAAGCGTCTGGAAAATGATGATGAACGGGTTTTCATCATTCCAGTGAATGGCTGCCCTGACTTTTTTCATCGGCCCCATCATGCAGACGGAAAAGAGCATGATGATCGCAAAATAAACGCCCCATCCGATATAGACATCCTCTGCCCCGTGCCAGATCCCGGTGATGATCCAGACAAGCACTAAGGGACAGACCGTTCGCAGGTTTCCTTTCTTCGCCTTCTTGAAAATCTTTCCAAGGATCTTGGCGGCTTTTCTGTTCCAGCCGCTTGTGACGGCAGGCATCATCAGATGTTCCTTGAACCATTCATTCAGCGTGATGTGCCATCTTCTCCAATATTCCTGGATGTTCCTTGAAAAATACGGACGGATGAAGTTCTCTGCAAGCTTGATCCCAAACATCTGCGAGACGCCGCAGGCAATATCCATATAGCCGGAGAAATCCGCATAGAGTTCGATTGCATAGAAGAACACGCCGATGATCAGCGTCAGCCCGTTTTCATTCTGCGGATTCGTAAACACCGTATCCACATAGTAGGTCAGTCTTCCGGCGATGACCATCTTCTTGAACAGACCCTTGATGACACGGTACCCGCCCTCTTTCAGATTGGTCATGTCAAAATCATGGGCGCTCTTAAGCTGCTCCATCATGTTCTGATAGGTCCCGATCGGTCCCTGCGTGATCTGCGGGAAATACGAGATGAACAGGGCATAATGCAGCAGATTGTCACAGGGCTGTATTTTTTTGCCGTAGCAATCGTGCGCATAGCCGATCGTCATGAACGTATAGAAGGAAATGCCAAGCGGCACGATCAGGTCATGGATCCCGATATAGACACTGTAGCGGAAGAAGATCAGAAGGCCTAAATTAATGAGGATTGTCAGGATAAAGTGTGATTTTTTCGGATTTTTCATCAGCGCCCAGGTACTGACGATCGATATGGCAATAAACGGAAAATAAAGCGGAGTTGAAAGTACATAAAAAAGAAGACTCCCGGAAAGCAGGATCTTCCACTGGTGCCCCTTGGGGACCTTGTAATAAACAAGCAGGAGCAGTATGAGAAATATCGCGAATTTAAGGGATATCAGACTCATAAATGCATCATACCGCATGCGCAAACAAAGTGTCAAGAAAAGTGCTTCGTATGTTTCCTTGTTGTACACGACGCAGATACCGGCGAAATGCTTCTCTCACTCACCTTCGAATTCGTTCGAGAAGCATTTCACCGGTATTGTTTTATCTGTATATTCAAATGGGATCGTGTTTATGCGGGATCCGTGAAGAGTGCCGTTGAGTAATAGCGGTCACCACTGTCGGGAAGCAGTGCCACGATCACCTTGCCTTTGTTCTCCGGCCGCTTCGCCAGTTCGATCGCACCGTGCAGTGCTGCGCCGGAGGAAATACCGACGGAGATACCCTCTTTCTTAGCCAGCAGCTTTGCTGCTGCAAACGCATCCTCATTGGCTGCCTTGAACACTTCATCATAAACCTTTGTATTCAGCACATCCGGTACGAAGCCTGCGCCGATCCCCTGGATCTTATGCGCACCTGCTCTGCCCTCGGAAAGTACCGGGGAATCCGCAGGCTCTAAAGCTACGACTTTGACATTCGGGTTCTGCTCTTTCAGATACTCGCCCGCTCCGGTTACGGTACCGCCTGTGCCGACGCCTGCGATAAAGATGTCGACTTTTCCGTCCGTGTCTTTCCAGATCTCCGGACCCGTGGTCGCTTTATGAATGGCCGGATTGGCCGGGTTCACGAACTGTCCCGGGATGAAACTGTTCTCGATCTCGCCTGCCAGTTCTTCCGCCTTAGCGATCGCGCCCTTCATACCCTTGGCGCCTTCCGTCAGTACGAGTTCCGCGCCGTATGCCTTTAAGATATTTCTTCTCTCAACACTCATGGTCTCCGGCATCGTTAAGATGATGCGGTATCCCTTTGCCGCTGCGATCGCAGCCAGGCCGATCCCGGTATTGCCGGATGTGGGCTCAATGATCACGGAACCCTCTTTCAGAAGTCCCTTTTTCTCCGCATCCTCGATCATTGCTTTAGCGATACGATCCTTTACGGATCCTGCCGGATTAAAGTATTCCAGTTTTACCAGAACCGTTGCTTCAAGCCCCAGTTCCTTCTCAATATTTGCCACCTCAACAAGCGGTGTGTTGCCGATCAGTCCTAAAGTTCCTTTGTAAATGTTTGCCATGATTTTTACCTCTCATTTTTGTTTTAGTTTATTTTGCTGCCGCAAATCCGTTCTCGAGATCTGCGATGATATCATCAATATGCTCCGTACCAATGGAAAGACGGATCGTGTTCTGCTTGATGCCCTGATCCAGCAGTTCCTCTTCGGACAGCTGCGAATGTGTTGTGGATGCCGGATGGATCACAAGACTCTTCACATCCGCTACGTTTGCAAGCAGGGAGAAGATCTTCAGGTTATCGATAAACTTCCATGCCTCGTCTTTTCCGCCCTTAATCTCGAATGTGAAGATTGAGCCGCCGCCGTTGGGGAAGTATCTCTGATAGACCGCATGATCCGGATGATCCGGAAGCGACGGATGATTGACTTTTTCAACCTGCGGATGCTTACTTAAGTATTCTACCACCTTTTTGGTGTTCTCCACATGTCTTTCAAGACGAAGCGAGAGGGTTTCCACACCCTGCAAGAGCAGGAAAGCGGAAAACGGTGCAAGTGTAGCTCCGGTATCGCGAAGCAGGATCGCACGGATGTAGGTTACGAATGCAGCCGGTCCTACCACATCATAGAAGGATACGCCGTGGTAGCTCGGATTCGCCTCTGCAATGTTCGGATACTTGCCGCTTGCTTTCCAGTTGAACTTACCGGACTCGATGATAATGCCGCCAAGCGTTGTGCCGTGGCCGCCGATGAACTTCGTTGCGGAATGAACGACGATGTCTGCGCCGTGCTCGATCGGGCGGAACAGATAAGGAGTTCCGAAGGTGTTGTCCACTACGAGCGGAAGACCGTGCTTATGTGCGATTTCTGCGATCGCATCGATATCGGGAATATCACTGTTCGGATTGCCGAGCGTCTCTAAATAGATCGCTCTGGTGTTATCCTTGATGGCACTCTCCACTTCCTGTAAGTTATGCGCATCCACGAAAGTCGTCTCAACGCCGTACTGCGGAAGCGTATGTGCCAGCAGGTTGTAGCTGCCGCCGTAAATTGTTTTCTGTGCGACGATATGTCCGCCGTTTGCAGCCAGTGCTTCGATCGTGTATGTGATCGCTGCCGCACCGGATGCAAGAGCAAGTGCTGCGGATCCGCCTTCTAATGCTGCGACTCTCTTTTCCAGCACATCCTGTGTGGAGTTGGTCAGTCTGCCGTAGATGTTTCCTGCATCAGCCAGTCCGAAGCGGTCTGCCGCATGCTGACTGTTATGGAAGACATAGGAAGTTGTCTGGTAAATGGGAACGGCTCTCGCATCGGTTGCCGGATCGGCCTCTTCCTGTCCAACGTGTAACTGTAAGGTTTCAAATCTGTAATCACTCATCTTTTTTCTCTCCTCTTGGGTTTTATTTGTTCTTTCTACGTTTTCTCTTTTCTGCCCCGCTCCAAATTTGTCATACATCGTTTTGTGATGTATGACGTGTCCCGCTCGGGCTGTCGTACATTGCTTCGCAAAATACGACAAAACCCGGGGGCGAATGGGCTCCCGGGCATCTGGCTATTAGAAGGTTATCACTGGATTCTATCTTGAGGCGCAACATCGACAGACTGCCGCAGCCCCAGCCATATATTCTGCCCGGGAGTTCAGCATTCGCCAACAACACATGATGTCTGTCTGATACTGTCTGTACATGTTTACGCTCTCCTTTCCTCGAATCTGATGTCAGTCTATCACTATTAACCTACTATGTCAATAGGTATTTAGAAATTTTATCAACTTTTTTATTTTTCCGCTTAATCTCCGACTTTCCGGATATATAATTCGTAGGTTCCGTCGCCGTTTTCATCAAATCTCAAGACTTCATGTCCCTCTTCTTTGACACTCCGCGGAACGTTTTCGGCAGGCTCGCCGCCGTTTAAATGCACCTGCAGGATCTCACCCTCCTCCAGTTCCTCAAGCGCCACCTTGGTCTTCACAAAAGTGATCGGGCATTGAACATCCGTAATGTCGATCTGATCCGTAACTTCAAATCCCGGTTCAGCCATTTATTTTTCCTCCTCAACAATGATCAGTTCTTCTTTCTCCGCACTCCGGTATGAATGCGATCCTTCCACATGAAACGCGTTTAGCACCGGCGCATCCTTCTTTTCCAACGACAGGATCAGATAACTGGACTTCGGATCATGGGCAAGACGCTTGTCTTCCTCAGATGGTCTCGAGGGTGTTTCCGGATGCGAATGCCAGTTCCCAAGCGGCTTTAGTCCAAGCGAACGCATATCTTTGATCGCGGAAAGCTGCTCCTTCGGGTCGATGGAAAAATGCTCATTCGTATGATCTATATTGGTCAGACAATAGACTTTTTTGATCTCCCGGACACCGTCCTCCCGATCAATCCCTGCGATCAGCCCGCATGCTTCATCGGGCAGTTCCGCCTGCGCATGCTGCACCATTTTGTCAAAATCATTTTTGCTCAGTGTGATTTTCATATCTCATTTCCTGTCAGATCATTTCTTCAGTTCGCAAACCGCCTGCTCATAGTCGATCAGTTCCGTGATCGTCGGATGATCGGAACATACCGCGCATCCCTCACCGCGGGGCGGCAGTTTGATCTTGTGAAATTCCATTTTCAATGCATCATATGTGAGCAGGTAGCCGGACAGCAGCTCGCCGACACCCGTGATATACTTCACGGCTTCCATCGCCTGCAGCGAACCGATCACGCCGCCCATGGCTCCGATCACACCGGCCTGCTTACAGGTCGGGACCGCATCTTTCGGGGGCGGATTCTTGAAAATGCAACGGTAGCAGGGACCCTCTCCCGGTAAGATCGTGGTCAGCTGTCCCTTAAACCGGATGATCCCGGCATGGGAAAGCGGTTTTTTCGCCATCACGCAGGCATCGTTGATCAGGAACTTCGCGGGAAAATTGTCCGTTCCGTCCAGGATAAAATCATAATCCGCGATCAGGTCAAGGATATTTGCGCTGCTCACAAACTGGTAATAGGTGTTCACGGTCACATCCGGATTGATCGCGCGCATGGTCTCCGCGGCTGACTCCACTTTTTTCTTTCCGATATCATTTGTCGTATGGATCACCTGTCTCTGCAGATTGGAAAGGTCGACCACGTCCGCATCGACGATACCGATCGTGCCGACACCCGCGGCCGCCAGGTAAAGTGCGGCCGGTGCCCCGAGTCCGCCGGCGCCGATGATCAGCACCTTCGCGTTCAGAAGCTTCTTCTGTCCCTTGGCCCCGATCTCCTTTAAGATGATATGTCTGGAATAGCGCTCCAGCTGTTCATTCGTAAAAGCCATTATCTTCCGCCTCCCATGAAATACAGGAATTCCACTTCATCGCCTTCCTGCAGTTTATGAGCCTCAAATGCATTTGGATCGATGAACTCTTCGTTCACGGAAACCGTCACATACTGCGGTGTTTCCACCTGCTCTAAGTCGATCAGCGCCGCGATCGTCAGGCCTTCCGCCACTTCCTTCGTTTCACCTGCCACCTTGATTTTCATGTTTAAGTACTCCTTCCGTCAAAATCAAATAATATAGAACCACTCTTCGCTCTGCTTTACTTCTTCCGTGACTCTCTGGTTGTCTCTTGTGCGGTATTCCATCTCCGGATTCTTCATGCTGACTCTGGTGTTTTCCGGAACCGAAGCCGTGATGAACGTGTTACCGCCGATCACGGAATTTGCACCGATCACCGTCTCACCGCCAAGGATCGATGCGCCCGCATAGATCGTCACGTTGTCCCCGATCGTCGGATGACGCTTCTTACCGGAAAGCTTCTGACCGCCTCTTGTTGAAAGCGCCCCGATCGTCACGCCCTGATAGATCTTTACGTTTTGTCCGATGACGGAGGTCTCGCCGATGACGATGCCCGTTCCGTGATCGATAAAAAACGACCGGTCTATGGTTGCACCGGGATGAATATCGATCCCGGTTTCCGAGTGTGCATACTCTGTCATCAGCCGCGGGATCACCGGCACACGCAAAAGATACAGTTCGTGCGCCATCCTATATACCGTGATTGCCATCAGGCCCGGGTATGCCAGAATGATCTCCTCAAAACACGATGCGGCCGGATCGCCGTCATAGGCGGCAAGCAGATCCGTTTCAATGTATTCCCGGATCTGCGGGATCTTTTCAAAAAATACCGTACAGATCCTATAGCTTTCCGCCCTTCTTTCTTCTTCGGTCATCACG
>JAFYDQ010000143.1 GCA_017544705.1 Lachnospiraceae bacterium
CTGGTCGGTATCGCAGACCTCGCTCCGACCCTGGCGATCCGTGCTCTTCGTGAAAACGACATGATCGGCGCAAACGGCGTCAAGTACAATCTGTATCTTGTTGGCGGTGCTGACAAAGCGGCTTTTGACGCACTGGATATCCCCGTTGAGGGCACGTTCGAAGATCTGTGCCGCAATGTCGATGTCATGCTGGATTCCTCTCCGGGCGGCGTCGGTGCAAAGAACAAGGAACTCTACGAGAAGGTCGGCGTAAAAGCGATCTTCCAGGGCGGCGAGAAGAACTCCGTCGCGGACGTTTTCTTCCATGGCTATGCAAACTATGAGAAGGGCGTCGGCCAGAACTATCTGAAGCTGACCAGCTGCAACACCACGGGTCTGATCCGTGCGGTTGACTGCCTGGACCGTGTGATTCCGCTTGAAAAGGTTGCCATCACGATTATCCGCCGCGTTGCGGATCCGGGCGACTATCATCGCGGACTGACCAATGCGCTGCAGATCGACAAGGCACCGTCCCATCAGGCGGTTGACCTCATGACCATCATGCCGCACATTGAAGCAACCGGTATCCTCGTTCATACGCCTGTCACGCACGGCCATATCATTACGGTTCTCGCAACGGCAAAAGACGGCAAGAAGATTACCCGTGAGATGGCTCTGGAAGCATTCCGTGCACATCCGCGTATCCGCTGCGTCACCATTGACGAGGGATTCAAGGGCAATGCGAGCCTGTTCAAATATGCGCGTGACCTCGGTAACCGCCGCGGCGACATGTATGAGATCGGTCTGTGGGAAGACAGCATCGTTGAGAGCGGAAACGACCTGATGTTCGCAATCAACATTCCGCAGGAGAGCGTTACGATCCCTGAGACGATGGACGCGATCCGTGCCTGCATGAAGATGCAGCTGACCCGTGAGGAAGGTACCGCTAAGACCAACGAATACCTGAAGATCGGCCGTTTCAAGAACCTGAAAAAATAACATTAAAGAGAGGTTGTCATATGCGATTCGGAATCAGAACGCTTGACGAACTTTCGGTACGGGGCAAAACGGTTTTATGCCGTGTGGATATCAACCAACCCGTGGACCGTGGTACGGGGACGCTGAAAAGCGTCAACCGTATCACGGCCTGCGTGCCGACAATTCGTGAGTTGTCCGAGAAAGGCGCCAAAGTTGTGCTGATGGCGCACCAGGGCAGCGATATTGAATACAAAAACTTTTATACGACCAAGCCGCACGCAAAGGTGCTGTCAGAGCTTCTCGGAAAGGAAGTTCAGTGGATTGACGACGTTTGCGGACCCGCGGCTCGGGAAGCAATTCGCAATCTCAAGGATGGCGATATTTTGCTTTTGGACAATGTTCGCTTTGTTGCCGAGGAACAGACGCTGTTTGAGATGAAACTCCGTCTGACGCATGAGCAGCAGGCGAAGACTCTGCTTGTGGAAAAACTGGCACCGCTGGGTGATCTCTATGTGTGCGACGCGTTTGCAGCGGCACACCGTGATCAGCCGAGTCTTTGCGGCTTTGAACAGGTCCTTCCGTCCGCAATGGGACGTCTGTTTGAGAAGGAATACTGCACGGTTTCTTCGGTTATGGAAGAACCGGACCGTCCCTGCGTTTTCGTGCTGGGCGGCGCAAAGATCTCCGATGCTTTCCAGATGATGAAGACCGTTCTGGACCGCGGGATCGCGGATGAGATCCTGACCGGCGGACTGGTCGCCAACATCTTTTTGATCGCTCTCGGGAATGAGATCGGAAAAGGAAGCGCTGACTTTATCGAAAAGTCGAACTACACGGAATACTACGAGAAAGCAAAGGAACTGTACGCCGCATACGGCGAAAAGATTGTTCTCCCGAAGGATCTTGCCTGGGTCACGGACGGACAGCGCTACGAAGCGGAACTCGGAAAGATCCCGGGTGAGATCGGCGCGATCGATATCGGACATGAGACAAGCGCGGACTACCGTGAGCGCATCCTGAAGGCAAAGACCGTATTTGTGAACGGCCCCATGGGCGTGTTTGAACAGGAACCGAGTGAATACGGAACGAAGGCGCTGTGGCAGGCGCTGGCGGACACCGGGGCATTTACGGTTCTCGGCGGCGGCGACAGCATCACGGCGACCGAAAAGTACAAACTCACCGATAAGATCGGATATATCTGCACAGGCGGCGGCGCGCTGATCCGTTTCCTGAGCGGCGAGGAACTGCCGGTCGTAAAGGCGTTGAGACACGGTTCTACATTACCGTTAGAATAAGAGGAGGATTAAAAATGGAACTCAAAGAAAAGAAAGCTTTGCAGGCGTTTGCCGTCCGGATCCGGATGGCTGCGCTCGAAGCGATCCATTCCATCGGTTCCGGACATATCGGCGGTGCAATGAGCATTGCGGATGTTCTGGCCGTACTGTACGGACGGGAAATGAAATACCGTCCTGAAGATCCCAAATGGGCGGATCGTGACAAACTCGTAGTATCCAAAGGACATGCAGGACCTTCCGTGTACGGCACGCTTGCCCTGAAAGGATTTTTCCCTTATGAAGAGCTGAAAACCCTGAACAAGGGCGGAACAAGACTTCCGAGCCATTGCGACCGCAATAAGACCCCGGGCATCGATGTAACGACCGGATCGCTCGGACAGGGCGCCTCCCAGGCGGCAGGCCTTGCTCTCGGCGACAAGCTGAAAGGCCGCAAGAACCGTGTTTTCCTGATCGTCGGAGACGGTGAGTCCAATGAAGGACAGTGCTGGGAATCATTCATGTTTGCAAGCGCCAAGCAGCTTGGAAACCTGGTCGTAATGATCGACTGGAACAAGCGTCAGCTGGACGGTTATACCGATGAAGTTCTTCCGATGGGAGACTTTGTTGCGAAGATGAAGGCGTTCGGCTTTGATACCGTGAAGGTGGATGGAAGCGATGTGGAAGCAATCGCCAAGGCACTGGAAGCGACCCGCAAGGGCGGCGTGAAACCGTATGCCATCATATTGGATACCGTAAAAGGCCATGGCATCGCGGATGTTGAAAACACCGAGATGAACCACAGCATGCCGGTCAATGACGAGAAGTACAACAAATGGATGGGCGAACTCAAGGCGGAGTTGGCCGCACTGGAGGAATAAGGCTATGAAGATCGTATATAACGGAGAAATGGATTCCCGCCTGTGCAAAGAAGTCATCGGTGCAACAATCGCTGAGATCGTGGACAACGATCCCAATACGATTTATCTGGATGCCGACCTTATGAGCTGCGACGGCACGCTCAAATGGGGAAAGGCAAACCCGACCCGCGCGATCGACTGCGGTATCGCAGAAGCGAATATGGCAGGCGTAGCCGCAGGTCTGTGCGTTGCAGGCTTCAGACCGATTATGCATACGTTCGGACCGTTCGCGTCCCGCCGCTGCTATGACCAGATTTTCCTGGCCGTCGGATATGCGAAGAATGATATTACCGTAATCGGTACCGACCCCGGTGTTACCGCAACGATGAACGGCGGCACGCATATGCCGTTTGAGGATGTGGCACTGTACAATGTGCTTCCGCATTCCACGATCATCGATGTATCCGACCCGAACTGTCTGATCAGCGTGCTGAAGCAGTGCGTCTACCGCCCTGGCATCAAGTACATCCGCGTCGGCAGAAAGAAACTGGCGAAGATCTACGAAGACGGTGCGGAACTGGAAATCGGCAAAGCGGTCACCCTCAGAGAAGGAACGGACGCGGTCGTGTTCGCGGCCGGCATTATGCTGCATGAAGCGATGAAGGCAGCTGCTTCTCTGGAGAAGCAGGGCATCAGCGTTGCTGTCGTCGACTGCTTCACAATCAAGCCGATCGATGCGGATGCAGTAGCCGAGTGGGCAGGAAAGACCGGAGCTGTTGTGGTTGCGGAGAACGCAAACCGGCACGGCGGCCTTTACGATACCATTCTGGAAGTGCTCGGCGAGCGCTGCCCGGTTCCCGCTGCATGCGTTGCAGTGGAAGATGAGTTCGGTGAAGTCGGAACCCAGGATTATCTCCAGGAGCGTTTCGGCCTGACGGCTCAGCATATCGAGGAACAGCTCAAAGCGGTTATCGCGAGAAAAAAATAATATGAAATTGACGTTTGGATTCGGCACCGGCTACCAGGAGGTAACGGTGCCGGAGCATAATTTTATCGGAGAACTGCATGCAAACGAAGTCCCGGTAGGGCTGACGGGCGAGGCGGAAGTGATTCGTGCGCTTCACAATCCGATCGGCACGCCGAGACTGAAAGATCTTGTACATCCGGGAGAAACGGTAGCGATCGTCACGAGCGACGTGACGCGCCCCATGCCGACCTGGAAGGTCATGCCGGCGCTCCTGGACGAACTGTACGCCGCAGGGATCAGAAAAGAGGATATCACTCTGGTGTTCGGACTCGGCAGTCATCGGAAACAGACGCCGGAGGAGCATAAGAAACTGGCAGGAGAACGTGCATTCCGGGAGATCCGCTGTGTCGACAGTGATCCGGAAGACTGCATTTCTCTCGGAACGACTTCCCGTGGCACGCCTGTGGATATCACGCGTGTCGTAGCGGAAGCGGACAGAAGAATCTGCCTCGGTAATATCGAGTATCATTATTTCGCAGGTTATTCCGGCGGAGTCAAAGCGATCATGCCGGGTGTTTCCACGCGCGCTGCGATTCAGGCAAACCACAGCCGCATGGTGCTTCCGGAGTGCTGTGCGGGCGCGATCGATACCAACCCGCTCCGGCTTGATATCGAGGAAGCGGGCGCCATGCTCGGTGTGGACTTTATCGTGAATGTGGTTCTTTCCGAACACAAGGAGATTCTGTGTGCGGTAGCGGGTGATCCGGTCAAAGCGCACAGGGAAGGATGCAAGTTTCTGGACAAACTGTACCGCAAAGAACTGAAAGAACCGGCTGATATCGTCCTCGTATCGCAGGGCGGCGCTCCGAAGGACCTGAACCTGTATCAGACCCAGAAAGCACTGGATAATGCGAAACATGCGGTAAAAGACGGGGGCGTCATCATTCTGATTGGTTCCTGCAAGGAAGGAATGGGAGAGAAGACGTTTGAGGAATGGATGACAACGGCACCGACACCGGAGTCACTGATCGAGCGGATCGGACGGGATTTCAAACTCGGCGGACATAAAGCCGCAGCGATTGCGATGGTTCTTCAGAAAGCGGAGATCGATCTGGTCTCCGATCTGGACGATGATTTTGTCCGGTCAATCTTCTTAACCCCGCAGCCTTCGGCACAGGCCGCATTGGATCATGCTTTTGAAAAACTCGGCAAAGATGCGACCGTACTGGCAATGCCGTACGGCGGATCCACATTGCCGTCAATTATGAAGAATTGAAGGAGATAGGAAATGGATTATGCAAAAGAGTCTCTCCGTCTGCACGGAGAATGGAAGGGTAAAATCGAGGTCGTAGCGACCGTTCCCGTGGCAACCAAGGATGATCTGAGCCTTGCTTACACGCCTGGTGTTGCGCAGCCCTGTCTGGAGATCCAGAAGGATGTCAACAAGTCCTACGAACTGACCCGCCGTCACAACCTCTGCGCTGTCATCACCGACGGAACCGCGGTTCTGGGACTCGGCGATATCGGTCCGGAAGCCGGCATGCCGGTCATGGAAGGCAAGTGTGTTTTGTTCAAATCGTTCGGAAACGTCGATGCGTTCCCGCTGTGCATCAAATCCAAGGATGTGGATACGATCGTCAACACGATCTATCTGCTGTCCGGTGCTTTCGGCGGCGTGAACCTGGAGGATATCTCCGCACCGCGCTGCTTCGAGATCGAGCGCAAACTGAAGGAAAAATGTGATATCCCGAGCTTCGACGATGACCAGCACGGAACAGCTATCATTACCGTGACATGCATTACCGATGCACAGAAGAGCGAGAACATCTA
>JAFYDQ010000144.1 GCA_017544705.1 Lachnospiraceae bacterium
AACGTCACGACCGGGTACCGTTTCCTTCAGATCCGATGTGAATACGATCTCCTCGGGGATCATGACTCCCGGCAGTTTTTCTTTATGCTCCCTGTTTTTGCGTAACAATTGTACTTCGTCTTCCAAAATGGACCAGACCGTCACGTCATGGCCGTTTTTGTGAAGAACCGTGGACAGCGCTATTCCCCAGCTTCCGGCGCCGAGTATCCCGACTCTTGCCATTTATCCTTCCTCCGATTCATGATCATCAGATTCTATATCTTTTTCTTTTTCGGCACCATCCACATCGATCTCCGGTTTGCCGAAAATGTATGTCTTCCGCTCATTGTGATGAAGCAGGCGTTTGATGTTTTCCCGGTGCCTTAACATCGCCAGAACAAACAGAAAAGCAAAAACCAGATAGAATTCATTCAGGTACATTCTGGCAGTTTCCGGTGGAAAACCGAAATATCCGTTTTCTCCGAAAATGACAATCTCGATCGCAAGTCCCACATAGACGAGAATGGAGCCGAGCGAAACATAATTTGTCAGAAAGAACGTCGTAAAGAACGTGACAACGCCGAACAGAACAAAGATCGGTCCCATGGAGATCACAAAACCTGCCGTTGACGTGATCCCCTTTCCGCCGCGGAATCTCATGTAAACCGGATAGTTATGTCCCAGGATCGTTCCCGCGGCCGCATAGAGCTGCAGCAGTCTGATATGATCGGCGCACTGCGTATGGAATATCAGATAACAGAGTTCCACGGCAAGAATGCACTTCAGTGCATCCCCGATAAACACGATGATCCCGTATTTCGCACCCATCGTGCGCAAAACATTTGTAGTGCCGGCATTTTTACTGCCGTATTGGCGGATATCGATCCCTTTGATCTTCCCGACGATAAATCCGGTCTGGATCAACCCGCATGCGTATCCGATCAGCAGACAGGCAATACGTTCCACTGTCTATTTTTCTCCTCTCTCACGAATGATAAAACGAAGCGGGGTTCCTCTGAAACCAAAGGCTTCCCGGATCTGATTCTCGATATATCTGGTATAACTGAAATGCATCAGTTCCTTATCGTTAACAAAAATCACAAAGGTAGGCGGCTTCACGGCGACCTGCGTGATATAAAACAGTTTCAGCCGTTTGCCCTTGTCACTCGGCGGTTGCTGCATGGATACGGCCTCGGCCATGATCTCATTGAGTACACCGGTCTGGATCCGCAGCGCATGATTCTCGATCACCGCATCGATCATTTCATAGAGTTTATTCACCCGCTGGCCGCTCAGTGCCGAAATAAAGATCAGCTCGGCATAGGGCATAAAAGATAAGGTATTGCGGATCTGTTTCTCATACTTGTAGATCGTCTTGTCATCTTTTTCCACGGCATCCCATTTATTGACGGCAACGATCACGCCCTTGCCGCTCTCATGGGCGATCCCGGCAATCTTGGCTTCCTGTTCCGTAACGCCTTCCATCGCATCGATCATCAGGATTACGATATCCGCCCGTTCGATCGCGCTGACGGTACGGACGACCATGTATTTTTCCAGTTCTTCCTTAACGTTTTTCTTTCTGCGAAGACCCGCGGTATCAATGAAAACATAATCTTTGCCGTTGTGTTTTACCGGTGTGTCAACCGCATCACGCGTGGTGCCGGCAATGTCCGAGACGATCACGCGGTTCTCGCCCAAAAGCTTATTCAGCAGGGAAGACTTACCGACGTTCGGTTTGCCGACGATCGCGATCTTCGGAATTTCATCCTCTTCCCCGTTTTCATCTTCCTTAGGAAAATACGAGATCACCTTGTCGAGCATGTCGCCGATTCCCAGTTTATTGGCAGCTGAAACCGCATATGGCTCGCCGATCCCGAGATTATAGAATTCATAGATGTCATTCTGGTATTTCTCGAAAGAGTCAACCTTATTGACTGCCAGAACCACCGGTTTTCTGGATCTTCTCAGCATGTCCGCGACTTTGGAATCCGCGTCCTGCAGTCCCTGTTTCACGTCCACGATAAAAATGATCACATCTGCCGTGTCGATCGCGATCTGCGCCTGTTCACGCATCTGTGATAAAATGATATCTTTTGAATCAGGTTCGATGCCGCCGGTGTCGATCATCGTAAAGTTATGATCGAGCCATTCAATCTGCGCATAGATCCTGTCCCTGGTGATCCCCGGTGTATCTTTGACGATACTGATCCGCTCTCCTGCCAGGGCATTAAACAAAGTCGATTTTCCGACATTCGGTCTCCCGACAATGGCTACGATCGGTTTACTCATTTCAGATAATCTCCGCCTATTTTATGGACAAATTCCCATCCGCTTGATTTTACAATATCCGTTTTTACTTGTAAAGCGCTTTCAATGTCCGAAAGATGCATGTCATCAAGCAAAATATCCTCTCCGCTCCTTAAGATATTTCCGGGCAAAAATAACGTTTTCCCGAGTTCTTTTCCCTGCAGCTGTTCCACGATATCCTTCCCCGTGAGAAGTCCCGAAACCGTGATCCGTTTTCCGAAAAAATCATTGCTGATCGGATAGACACGGATCGTCAGACGCGGGACCCTGCGCATCAGACGCTCACACAATGCAAGGATGAACGGGTAGGCCAGCATGCCGGTTGCAACGGAGACTTCACTCCGCCGAATGGCAAAAGGTTTTCTTCTGGCACAATCAAGTGCCTCATCAAACTCATCGAAAAAGGAACGGAGCATGCCGACACCGTTTTCGATCTGCAGATAGCCGTCATAGGTTTCGGCAGCCGGAATCTCCTGCCCGGCAAGCAGATAGAATTCGTCCGATGCATGGATGAAATGCGTCCCGTGCTTTTCAAACAGACGATCCTGCCAGGCATGTACGATCTGCAGTACTTCTTTCGCATCCTCTGCCCCAAAGGGTTCAAGCGGATAAAGGCCGTCTCTGTATGCCGTCAGGCCGACCGGAACAACCGACACACTTTCCAGCTGCGGGATATAACGGCTTAAGTCGGAAATGGTACGTTCCAGATGCTCTCCGTCATTGACACCCCTGCAGAGAACGATCTGTGCATTCATCGTGATCCCGGCCTCAAAAAAACGGTCAATCTTTTCAAGCGCGGTTCCGGCAAAACGATTGTTGAGCATCCTGCAGCGCAGTTCCGGTTCGGTCGCGTGTACCGAGATATTGATCGGTGACAGCCTGTAGTGAAGGATCCGTTCGACATCATGATCACTCATGTTCGTGAGTGTCACATAGTTGCCCTGCAGAAAAGACAACCTGGAATCATCATCTTTAAAATACAGCGTATCGCGCATGCCCGGCGGATTCTGGTCAATGAAGCAAAAGATACACTTGTTTGCACAGGACCGGTAATTGTCCATGAAATCATTTTCAAAGACCAGCCCCAGATCTTCGTCTTCCTCTTTCTCCACATGAAAAGATACATCCCTGCCGTCTGAAGCTTTGCGGATCAGAACGTCAACAGACGTATCTTCCATGAGAAAACGATAGTCAAACATATCTTCTACCGTCTTCTGATTCAGTTTTACCAGAAGATCACCGGGTGCAATATCCAGCTTCGAAGCCGGTGAATCTTCAATCGTACCGGTGATACGATGCAGTTTTTCCATACGTTTTAATTGGTCGAACCAAACCCTCCGTTACGGACCGCATCCGTTTCATCATCCACGGTGATCCCGTATTCCACAAAGATCCCCTGCATGAATCCGTTTCCCGCCTTCAGTTTCACATCCCTTCCCTCATTTGTGTCATTTGTGATCTTGGAAAAGATATGCCCTTCATTATCGGAATAGAAATAATCGCTGTCGATGATCCCGACGGTATTGTTCAGCTGCAGCCGGTATTTAAACCCGAGACCGGATCTCGGATAGCACTTTAAGACCCATCCTTCCTCCATCTCCACGCGGACTCCGGTCGGTATTTTGACTGTCTCGCCGGGTCGCAGCACGATATCGATCGGAGAGAAAAAATCATACCCGGCGCTTCCCGCCGTTGCACGTCTCGGCAGAATGATCCCGTCATAGATGGCTTCGATCTGTGCATCAGAAGAACCGAAGCAATCTTTCCAGTCATGATAAAACTGTTCATAGGAAACCTTATGAAATTTCGCAATCCTGCGCATTGTTTTTCCCCTTTGTATTTGATATCAGCACCCGCAGCATGCAGGCTTAAGGATCTGCTCTGCACATCCTGCAGCATCATAATAATCGCTGCAGTGAAGCACGGGTACGGCAGTATCCGCGGATGCAAGCGTTTTCTTTACGTCGATGACTCTCTGGTTGGAGGATCCCTTCCATTGCAGTTTCACGTCTCTGAGCGCCTCTACATATTCACCGTCAACAACGACATCTGCCTTTGCAATGACCGGGTAGTCACAGATCTCCTCCCATACACTGCCCGTGTAGATCCAGATGGTCTTATCCGGATACTTCTCCCTGATCTCATCGACCAGTTCCCTGACGCCGGCCAGGTTGGCGGGATGAAGCGGATCGCCTCCGCTGAAGGTGATGCCCGATATGTAGGAAAGTTCCAATTGTTCAAAG
>JAFYDQ010000145.1 GCA_017544705.1 Lachnospiraceae bacterium
GCAGCCTATATTGAATATTTCTTATCGCATAAGAGTCTTCCGGACTTTGACCCAAGGTCAGTCTGGGGATTTTTCCAGCCGCCACTGCATCATATCATCTCGGCAGTCTGGATGAAGATTTCCCTGTTCTTAAAGCTTTCCGAACGGCAGGCACAGGAGAATGTCCAGGCGCTGACCTTCTTCTATATGGGCGCCCTGATGCTGTTGACCGATTCGGTCTGTCAGGAACTTGGCCTTGAAAAACGCGGCAGAAGGATTGCCGTTGCGATCGTATCGCTGCACCCGATCTACATCCTTTTATCCGGCAGCATTAACAATGACGCGCTTTCGCTCGTGCTCATGATGCTGGCACTCTACTTAGCGATCGTCTGGTACAAACGGCCGTCTTATCTGACGATCATTCTGCTCGCACTTTCGATCGCTCTTGCGATGTTTGCAAAGCTTTCCAGTGGCATGATCGCGCCGGCCGTGGCGGTGCTGTTTGTTCTGAAACTGATGGGGAGCAAGGGCGAGCGCCTGAAATACATTCTGCAATATGTCGTATTCGGCGTGATTTGCGTGCCGATCGGCTTGTTTTGGAGCGTGCGAAACATCCTGCTCTATAACATGCCCGTCAATTATATCCCGCCGGTCGGACAGCAGTTCCCGGAGAATACGGTTTTCTACCGGCTGTTTGATTTTCACATGGAATCCGTCTTTCCGGCCATGTGCGAATTGGGGGATACCTACTACGAGCACAACCTGTTCTTATCGATCTTAAAATCCTCGCTCTTTGGCGAATACAATTATGCAAATTATTCCGGCGCCTTCACGCCGTTTTGTGTCGTACTCTTTATTGCCGGCGCACTCCTTGCAGTGCTTGCGCTTGTTGCAACGATCCTTCTTGTCGCATCCAAACGCTCGAGGCTTGCGACGGAGTGGAGATGGTTTTTCGGCGTGCTCTACGCAACGCTGCTTGTAAGCTATTGCTCCTTTGCGCTGACACACTTCAACTTTAGTGCGCAGGACTTCCGCTATGCGGCACTCTCCATTGCCGTGGAATCGATCCTGCTCGGGATTTTTGCGGACGGCCTTGATGAAGGTGCGCAGCGCGGCCGCGTCCTCTCAACCATCATAAAAGGAGCAACCGCCGTTTTCTGCGTCTGCTCCTTTACGGTTTATTTCATGCTGGGATTCTTCAAGCCGTAGATTGCAGAGAGAAATGGACCGGGCAAACATGCACGATGATGAGCAAGACTGTCCCCTGCCCGGTCATACACCCTACATCTCCAGGAACCTGCGGTACTCCTGGATCGGCTTTGGCACATCATGCCCGCTCTTCTGGATCTTCTGCATGGACAGATCCGACAGATGCAGCACATGCGCGTGCTTGATATTGTATTTGTCGACGATCTCCTTGTAGATCTGATTGGTGGAAACCTGTTCGCGGATCGCCTTGGCAAACGGGCAATAGGTAAACAGGATCACTCTTGTCAGCTTGTTCAGGCGCAGCGAGCCCGCGCCCTCATATTGCACATAATCCAGATAGTCATGCACAAACATTTCTTTGGAACTGTTCCGGTATTTCGCATAGGAAGATTTGATCTTTTCCTTCGCCTCGGGCGTTAAGTCCTTCGAGCGTTTGAATGTTTCCAGGTAATCGCAGTAATCGCTGGTAAGCGAACGTTCGCCGAGATCGTTCCATCTCGCACCCTGGATCCTTCTGCAAAGTTCCCAGCGGAATTCGCCGCATAAGCGGACCATGACTTTGCTTAAGTCTTCGGCAAGGAAGAAGGGGAGTGCAAATCTGGCAGGCGATGTCCGCTTCTTGCCGGTGATCTCCTGCCACATGGCGCCGCGCGTACCGCAGCCGGGCATTAAGATCACTTCCGGCAGAACCTCCACCTGGATCACTTCCTTTGTCACGCCTTCTTCGGGCGCGGAATACGTCATCTCACGATAGAAGCAGGAAAAATCAACCGCGCGGATCTTGTCGATCAGCGTGTGCACGGCACCGTATTTGACCAACATTGCATCCAGCGGCTTGTATAATTCATGATCCGAGAATACCGGACAGAAGGTGGTGATACGTCCGGAGATCATCTTATTGACGGATTTGTACATGTTGTCAAGCTCGTAAGTGACGCGCTTGACGCCGTCCCTTAAGGCTGCGGTCTCTTCCGCCTCGGTGATCGATTTTTCGACTTTGCGTTTATGCAGATAAGAGATGTAATCCTCGTTGAATTCATTGACGCTGGGATCCTTCACACCGGAATAGATCAGGCGCAGCCAGTCATAGAAGGTGAAGACCGTGCCCTTCTGGTCGGGACCGATCTGCTCGGAGAGGATATAGAGAAAGACGGCATTGTCTTCTCCGGAAAGCTTGGGATCCATGAAACCGAAATAGAAGAACATCTTGAGTTCCGTCGGGATCTTGTTGTCCTGCAGGCTCTTAAAGAAGGCCCGCTTATAAACTTCATAAAAGCCGACGGCGATGTTCTTGCGAAGCAGGCGGATCGCTTCCTCCGTGGAGGAGCGGTCAGATGCTGCGGTATAGTCTTTGATGAGCTTTGTGAATTTTGTCTTCTCATCCGGCTTTAAGTCGGCATAAGTTAAGATCGTATCAAGAGAAGAAGCCAGGGCTTCTTTGACTTTGGCGATCGTCTCTTCATCGACGCCTGCGATCTTGGTCTTGGCCCCGGCACCTTCCTGCTTGGGAAGGATCGCGCGATATTCCGCAAAGCGTGCATGTGCAAGATCCTGGTCGATGGCGCTGCTTGAGCCAACGGTTTCGATGATGCGCTCGATCACTTCCTGGATCGGACCGATGGGGATCTCTTTGGCAATGGCTTCGCCAAGGAGCTCTAAGCAGAATGTATAGAGATCGACCTTGTATTCGCTGACCACAAGGTCGCAGACCATATCCAGATGGATGGCAATGGAATGGATGGAAGATAAGAGCAGCTTGATATCCTGCCCCGCTTTGATGATGAAACCGGCGGCTGCCTTAATATCCTTCTCATAGAAGGCTTTCCATTTCTGCGGACCAAAAGCCGCAACGCTCGCATAGTAATCCACGGTCCATTCATCGATTTCCGTTTTGGAATGAAGATCGGACAGCTGCGCAAGTCCCGGCAGTTCCTTGGGT
Organism: Lachnospiraceae bacterium; assembly: GCA_017544705.1. Lineage (GTDB taxonomy): Bacteria > Bacillota > Clostridia > Lachnospirales > Lachnospiraceae > UBA2868. The sequence continues at coordinate 3,128 of JAFYDQ010000145.1, forward strand.
TCGATCTGCATGGGCCCGCACAGTTCTTTATATTGATCATATTCTTCACTGATGGTGTCGTAGAGGATCTGACAGGAAGAGATCACGGAACGGTAAACGCTGATCTGCTGATTGAAGATCTGTGCAACGCAGCAGGCGATCAGCCCGCAGGCATCCTGATTCGTCGCAAGCATGGCGTTTAAGTCGTCATAGGACTGGTAGTCATACTGGTACAGGGTCACCGCGGTCTCGGCCGTGCAGGTGAACGGGTAGAAGACCCCGTCGGATTGTGGGATTCCCAGAATACAGCCTTTATCGCAAGTGCCGCTCGTGTGCGATGCACGCAGGGACACTTTTCCTTCCGCGATAATACACAGCAGGTGGTTGAGTTCGCCCTCCGGAAAAAGGACTTCGCCTGCTTCGCATTTTTTAACGTTCATATAACCCTCCCGAAATGCGCGGCCGCCCCTCCCCAATCCGGAGCATGTCGCGCGTATAGTTATTATACTTCATGGTATACATAAATACAAGGTATCACTTGCACTGTGGCTGATTTCAAAGTATAATGAAGAGCGGAGCGGTTTGCATAAAATGTAATAATGCCCGAAGGAGTTAAGCCCCATGGATGACAACAATTTACGTGTGGAGGAGGGATCGGAAGTCGTATCCCGCAACTTCATCGAACAGATCATAGATCAGGATTTAGAGGACGGCGCGTACGAGAAGATCTGCACCAGGTTTCCGCCCGAGCCGAACGGATACCTGCATATCGGACATGCCAAATCCATTCTGTTAAATTACGGTTTGGCAAAGGAATATAACGGACAGTTCAATCTTCGTTTCGACGATACGAACCCGACCAAGGAAAAAACAGAATTTGTGGAATCGATCAAGGCGGACGTTGCGTGGCTTGGTGCCGACTGGGAAGACCGGCTCTTCTTTGCGTCCGACTATTTTGAAAAGATGTACGAAGGCGCGGTCAAGCTCATCAAAAAGGGCAAGGCCTTTGTGTGTGACTTAAACGCCGATGAGATCCGCGAATACAGAGGAACCTTTGACACGCCGGGTAAGGAATCCCCTTACCGGAACCGGAGCGTGGAAGAGAACCTGGAACTCTTTGAAAATATGAAAAACGGCATGTATGCGGACGGGGAAAAGGTCCTTCGGGCCAAGATCGATATGGCTTCCCCGAACATCAACATGCGCGATCCCGTGATCTACCGTGTTGCACACATGACGCATCACAATACCGGGGACAAATGGTGCATCTACCCGATGTATGATTTTGCCCATCCGATCGAGGACGCGGAAGAGGGTGTGACGCACTCCATCTGCACGCTGGAATTTGAGGACCACAGGCCCTTATATGACTGGGTTGTCAGGGAGCTGGAATATCCGCATCCGCCCAAGCAGATCGAGTTTGCCAAGCTCTACCTGACCAACGTGGTGACCGGCAAACGCTACATCAAAAAGCTTGTGGAAGACGGAATCGTGGACGGATGGGACGATCCGAGACTGGTCAGCATCGCCGCCTTAAGAAGGCGCGGTTTTACGCCCGAATCCATTCAGAAGTTCGTGGAGCTGTGCGGTGTCTCCAAGGCCAATTCGTCGGTCGACTACGGGATGCTTGAGTACTGTATCAGGGAGGATCTGAAATTGAAACGCCCCCGCATGATGGCGGTGCTCGATCCGATCAAGCTGGTGATCGACAACTACCCGGAGGGACAGACCGAGTACTTTGAGATTCCAAATAACCTGGAGAACGAATCCCTCGGCAGCAGGAAGGTTGCCTTTGGCAGGGAATTGTATATCGAGCGCGATGATTTCATGGAGGAGCCGGTGAAGAAGTATTTCCGCCTGTTCCCGGGCAATGAAGTCCGCCTCATGAACACCTATTTTGTGACCTGCACGGGCTGTGAGAAGGATGCAGACGGCAAAGTCACGGTAGTCCACTGTACCTACGATCCCGAAACCAGAGGCGGTGTCAGTGAGCGCAAAGTCAAGGGCACGATCCACTGGGTCAATGCCGCAAACGCAGTGAAGGCTACGGTGCGGCTCTACGAGAACCTCGTGGACGAAGAAAAGGGTGTTTACAACAAGGAAGACGGATCCCTGAATCTGAATCCGGATTCCATCAAAGTTCTTGAGAACTGTTATCTGGAAGAAAACCTTGCGGGTGCAAAGGCACCGGAGAGCTTCCAGTTTGTCAGACAGGGATTTTTCTGCGTGGACAGTAAGGATGCAACGGCCGATCATCTGGTATTCAACCGGATCGTATCGCTGAAGAGTTCCTTTAAACTGCCGGGCGCATAGAGAATTTAGACAGGAGGAAGTACTTATGGGTGTATTATCCGGTTTGGGGAATTTAGGACTGGGCAATCTGGAAAATGCGGATGTCTTCGCACAGGAAAAGAAGGAAGAAGCTGCAAAAAAGGCTGCTCCCGAACCAAAGAAGATGACGATCGATGATTTTGTTTTCGACAAGTCGTATTCCTGTCCGGTCTGCTATCAGGAATTCAGCAATCCGACGATGAAGGCGAATAAGGTCAAGCTCGTCGGCCAGGATTCCGACCTGCGTCCCAAATACGATCCCGTCGATCCGATCAAATACGATATCATTGCCTGCCCGCATTGCGGATATGCAGCGCTTTCCCGTTATTTTGACAAGATCACGCCGCCGCAGGCAAAGCTTGTGAAATCCGAGATCTCTTCTTCGTTCCACGGGATCAAGCACACGCTGGATTATTCCTATGATGATGCGGTGGAGCGTTATCAGTTAGCGCTTGGCAATGCGATCGTGAAGCGTGCCAGATCCAGTGAGAAGGCTTATATCTGCTTAAAGCTTGCCTGGGTCATCCGGGCCAAGATGGAAGCACTCGATATCGATCTGCCGGATTATGACACACAGATGGACGAACTGAAAAAGGATGAAATGGAATTGCTGCAGAATGCGCTCGACGGATTCATGAACGCAAGACAGACGGAAGATTTCCCGATGTGCGGCATGGACGAGACCACGGTGGATTACATCATTTCCGTGACGGCCGCCAAGTTCCAGAAATATGATGTCGCCTCGAAGCTGATCGCGGGGATCTTAACGGACCCCAAGGCAAATTCGCGGATCAAGGACAAGGCAAGAGATTTGAAAGACAGTATCCTGCAACAGAAAAAGCAGTAAAAAAAAGAGCCTCTCATTTGAGAGGCTCTTCTTCATCTTTGAATTCTTTAAAGGCAAAATCCGCAGCTTCCTGCGAATCGTCCCGGACAATGCCGGTCTTTTCCGCCAGGTCTTCCTGTTCCTTCTCGCGAAGCTCTTCGGCAACCTGTTCCACCACATTCTTCATTGCGGCCTTATTTTCATCAACGGGACCGTTATCTAAGGAAACGTACTCCCGGTTCTTCTTGTTCTCAAAGAAATTATCCACGTCACGGCCGAAATCACCCGTGAGCGGCCCTTCTTCGTCTTTGTTCAGATAATAGTAAAGTCCGGCTGCGGCAGCGCCTGCCAGTGCCGTAAATACGAGAAACTTACCAAATTTCGCCATCGTGGTACTCCTTTCGTATGCCTAACGCTGACAACTATTCTACAACAATTGTCTGAAAAAATCAACGTGCACCTACTTTTGTGACAATATGCGTACCCTCAAAAGCGGTGGCGACGGTCTTGTGCACATTGTCTGCCTTGTAGTCCGCCGACATGACTTTCGGATGCGTCAGATCTGCCGACACGCTTCCGTCCGGCTCGATCATCAGGTCGGAAAACCGCACGACCGCGTAGCAGGGACAGGATACGCCGTTTGCCTGCTTAATGGAAGTCTCGTAGACGATGTCGAGGTCATTATAGTGATTTTCACTTTTTCCCAGATATTCTTCCCTGGTGCATTTCAAATAGGCGGAGCGGAATCTTGCATCGCCCCATTCAAAGGTCGCCTGTTTATTGACGTATACGGGAACCAGATTGGCTTCGCAAAAGATGCGCACGCCGTATTCGTTGGCATTTGTGAAGGCATTCATGCCGGCGCTCGCGGCTTCCTCCACAAAGACCGGCCCGAGCTGGTAGGCGTCCGTGACGTAGGATTGTTCAACGGAGACCGTATAATCATTGACGCATTCCTCCGGGGGACAGTTCACGGCGTAGAGCTGCGCTAAGGCATCCTCCGCATTGAAGAACGCACGCACGGAAACAACATCCCCGTTGGCATAGCGCTCCTTGGGCGTCAGCGGCTGGTAGACGATGCTCTTGATGAACGGATCCGGGCTGTTGTTGACGATCGATACCGTTACATCCGGCGAGATCCCGCTGCAGTTGACGGACAGATCCTTAAACAGATCCTCCTTGGTCAAAATCGTGACAACGGGCAGCCCTTCCACCGTGACGGTTTCGTTCGCATTTTCGATCCGAACGTTCAGCTTATTTGCCAGTGCCATGTTACAGGCATAGGAGATGCCGATCATATCGCCGTTTGAAAGCTGATCGGTCCTTGAAAGCGAGGCGGTAAAGCTTGCGGCAAAATCATCATAATCCGCATCCGTGCAGGAATGCAGATGGATGAAGGCCTCGCGGTAATCAGTCTTAACAGCATCGATCGCCGCGTCCAGCCGATCCTTATCCAGTACGATCTCAGCCGTGCCGTTGCTGTCATAGCCGTCGTATCTGACCGTATAATATTTATTTAATGCCAGGGTTTCGTAGGGCGTGAACAGAAGGTAGGCGATGAAGCCTGCGATCGCGATCACGAAAAAGCAGACGGTCAGCACGGTGATCCGGAGTGTTTTCCGTCTGCGTCTCTCCCAGCTGGTGAGTGGTTTTTTTGGCCATAACTTTGCATAAAAGTAGCGCGGCAAGCCGCGCCACTTATTTGTTTGATTTTTACGGATGATCCTACTCGATCTCTAACTTGCTCCAGATATCATCCGGTACCAGAGCCACGTAGGTGCGGCCGGTGTTGAGGGTGATCTCGTTGCCGTCCATGTCATAGTATCTGGTCGGGGAGAGTTCCTCGGACTTGGACCATGTAACCTTGATGGCCTTACCGTTTGTGATGTAGTAACCTTCGCGGTTGTAATCGATGGAGTGGAACATCATGTAACCGTGATCATCGAATACAACGTAGCGGGCATTCTGCAGGAGCAGGTTCTTGAAGGAAAGCTGCTCGTTGTTGTTGCCGGCATCCACATGCGGTGAACCGTACTCGCTGTAGTAGTAGAGGCCGTCTTTGTAATCCAAGAACGGCTTGTTGTGCTCATACGGCATCTGGATATGGTTTGCGGTGATCGCCGTTGCATCGGAGCTTAAATCCACCTGATTGTCCTCGCTCGCAAATTTGTAATGCGGGCCGGGATAGTACTCGTTGTAGGTTGTGGAATAACCCTTGTTGGCGAAGTTCTTTTCCAGATCGCCCGGTAAGATGTATTCCGTGTATTCTCTGGACTTTCCGTTGTTGACACGGCCGAATGTACCGGAGAAGTTCTCTACGTAATCCTTTGCAAGATAATCGTCAATGTAGAACGGGCCGCCGTCGTGGCAGATAACCGCATTCCACTCAGGGATGATCTGCAGGTTGGTGGGACGTACGCTTCGGATGGAACCGAGCTGATCGATGTTGCCCCAGTCTTTGACAAGAACCATGAAACGGGTTACGCCGCCGTTTAACTTGGAGTTTGTGATCTCGTAAACGACATCCGCATATTTGGTCAGTCCGAAGTGCGGCAGGGCGATCTTTTCGTTATCGACCATGACTGCGATCGGACGCTGGTCTCTCAGGCTTTCGTCGATCCATTCGTTTGAGAGTTCGCTTCTGTACATTCCCTCGCGCGACTCTTCCACAACTTCTTCCGTCGTCTCTTCAATGACGGGTGCGGACTGCTCGGTGATCACCTGGATCACGGGTTCCGGAGCTGCAGGATCGGTTGTCTGTTCGGCTTCTTCTTCGCCGCATGCACTCAGTGCAAAAGCAAGCGTCAATACACTCAGAAGAAGCAGTGTTTTCTTTTTCATTCTGTTCATCCTCCTTAATAGTGCCTCGGATTTTCAATCGAAGACTATTATAACACGATTTTTAGTGTTCGTCACTAGCACATTTCACAAAATATTGTGGTTATCTGTGATTTTTTTCACAAATCAATCAGAATCCTGCCATTTCTCGATCACATCTTTCAGTTTCCGCCAGCCGGGCTGAATGTGTTCCTCCACTTTGATCATCATGGTGTCCTGCAGGCAGTCGAAGAGGTTCGCAAAGATCTTCATCAGCAGATCCTTTGTTTTCGGATCGGCCGCCTCGATCGCCTCATACATGGCTTTGGAATGGAAGCGCCAGCCGGTCATGAAATCGAGCAAAGTCGTGGCCCCCGATGCGGTGAGGACGGAATACAGGGTTTCCACGAAAACGTGCTTTTCCTCATCGGTCATTTCGTTGATCCACCGATTGATGGAGGCGTCCTTGACGGCGACGTGATCATAGACGTTGCTGACACGCCTGAATGCGGTTCCTTCCACGATCCAGTTGAACGGATCGTGCTGCAGGATCCCGAATTTCCGGCATTCGATGATGTCGTAGGGTTCGTTGGACTCCATCAGCATGCCGACGATGGAAGAGTGCGGCATGTATTTGCGGATCCGTCCCGCGACCCGCCTAAATCCGACTGTTTCCGGGATGGTTCCCTGCGGGAAGCCCGGGCCGTCATGATTGTAAACGGTAAGGATGCGCTCCTGCACGTCCTCATGACATTTGGAGGAAGCGTAGACCGCGAGATTGCCGCCCTTGGAGTGGCCGCCGATCAGGAATTTGCCGTGCGTGATCCTGGCGATCGCATTCAGGTACTGCAGTGATTTTTCCTGCGCCGGGATCGGCGTGAAAAGCGCCATGTTGAAGTCTTCCTTCCAGCCGACGAGCGTCTCGTCCGTCCCGCGGTAGGCCAGATAGAACAGGCCGGTCTCAAACAGGAAGGTCATCGCGGAAAACTGCAGTTCCCAGCTGCTGTCGACCATGTTGATGTGGTTGTTAAGGAGCATCTGCCCAAACCGCCGGCTTTCCGACGCGGCAAGGAAGAGCGCACGGTTCATTTTCGCGTAGCGCTTGTCTTCAAAAAGGCCTTCAAATCCCGTACTTTCCGTAAGCTGCGCCAAAGTCATCCCCGGCTTGTTATCGGTAATTGCCGGGAGCAGGCCGTCATATTTCAGATAGGAAAGCTGGCATAGGATCAGCGAGTCGACTTCCGTAAAGGGAAGGACGTCGATGGGCCGGCTGCCGTAGGTTTTGATGTAATCGATGATGGAATCCATAGTCTTTGTCCGCTTGAGCGTTCCTTAAGTTTATACTATAATATAGTCCAAACGATCCCAAAAAACAAGGAGCGCACATGGCACTGTTAACCTGCGACGATCTGCTGATCAAATATGATAATACGACGGTGATTGACGGACTTTCGTTTTCCGTGAACGAAGGCGATTATCTGTGCATTGTCGGTGACAACGGTGCGGGAAAATCAACACTCTTAAAGTGCATTCTGGGACTGAAATCGGTCCAGAGAGGGGAGGTAGCGTTTGATCCGGCATTTGACCGCGCAAAGATCGGCTACGTGTCGCAGCTTGATGAGATCAATCCGGATTTTCCGGCATCCGTGAAAGAAGTGGTGATGCTTGGAAGCGCCAGCGGGCACGGCCTGCCGTTTTACTCTGCCGCAGAGCGGGCGCAATATAAGGAAGTCTTAAAGAAACTGCACATTGAAAGTCTCGGGGGAAGAAGTTTTCGGGAACTGTCCGGCGGACAGAGAAAGCGCGTGCTGCTGGCAAGGGCACTCATGACCTCTGCGAGCCTGCTGCTTTTGGATGAGCCCGTTGCGGCGCTCGATCCCGGCGCGACCCGTGATTTTTACGATATGATCCTTCGGTTAAATAAAGAAGGCACCACGATCATCATGGTGTCTCACGATATTCATGCATCGATCCATCATGCGACGCACATCCTGCATTTAAGCGGTGAGAATGCCGCGTTTTTCGGGACGGTGGACGCATATCTGAACAGCCGGCTCGGGCATTCCTACCTCGATGATCAGGGTAAGTGCGCGCAGTGCGACCGCAGCCTCCATGAGCATATCCATACACCGAAAGCCGTCACGACCGGCGTGTTTGACGGGAAATAAACCGGTGTTCTTATTGAATCTTTCCGAAATCTCTGAACGGGAAATAGCAGAAGACAGCCTTGCCTAAGATCTTCTCGCGATAGACGAAGGGCTGGTTCCAGTAGCGGGAATCCGCGGAATTGTTACGGTTGTCGCCCATGACAAAATAGGCATTTTCGGGAACGGTGATGGGACCGTAGTCGCCGTAGGGAATGGCGGCAAGATACGGCTCGTCAAGCTTCTCGCCGTTGATGTAGATCACGCCGTCGACCATCTCGAGCGTGTCACCGGGCATGCCGATCAGGCGCTTGATAAAGAGCTGTGTTTCATCATCGGGATATTTGAAGATCACGATATCGCCGCGCTGCGGATCGTGATTCGTGTAGGCTAAGCGGTTTCCGAAGATCCTGTCTCCGGTCATGATCGTGGTTTCCATGGATGCGGACGGGATCACGGCATTGACGATCAGGAACATGTTCAGCACAACAGCCAGGATCACCGCGATCTCAATGACGATGATCCATTCCATGATCTCCCGTTTCAGGGATGTTTTCTTTTCATTTGAAGATTCTTTGGATGTGCGTTCCTGATTGTTTTCCTGTTCAGACATTCTCTTAAGTTTCCCGGTTCGTTTATGATGAATCCTGCGTTGAAATCGCTTTTCCATTATAGTACAATCGGTTTTAGATTACAAGGAGACGACATGCTTTTCAATTCGATCTCATTTTTGCTGTTTTTTCCAATTGTATGCGTCCTGTATTTTCTGCTTCCGTACCGGTTCCGCTATTTGCTTCTTCTGGTTGCGGGATATGTTTTTTATGCGTATGCGGAGCCGTTTTCGCTTGTGTTTTTGCTGTTGACCACATTGGTCACCTGGATCGGCGGAAGACTGCTCCATGAGGGACGGCGGGTTGGATTTGCGGCTCTGCTCCTTGCACTGGGGCTGCTTGCCTATTTTAAATATGTCCCCTATGTCTTATCGCTTTTTCACGCCGGGGAGGTTTCGATCCTGCTCCCGCTCGGCATTTCATTCTATACGTTCCAGTCGCTGACCTATTGCATGGATTGTTACAGGAAGGAATGTAAGCCTGTTAACAATTTCTTAAAATATGCTTTGTTCGTATCATTCTTCCCCACAATCCTTGCCGGACCCATCGCCAGAGCGAAAAATCTGCTCCCGCAGTTTGAGGAGCAGTTCGATTTCGATGCGCTCCGTGCAAAGGAAGGTCTGGTGTATATGCTCTGGGGATATTTCCTGAAGCTGGTCATTGTCTCGCGGCTGACGATATTGACCGACCTGGTCTTTGACGATGCATCGATGCGCGGTCTGCCGGTCCTGGTGGCGGTCCTTGCCTACAGCTTCCAGATCTACGGGGACTTTGCGGGGTATTCCTATATCGCGATCGGCTGCGCAAAGATCATGGGCTTTACGCTGCCGCAGAACTTCCGCCAGCCCTACCTGGCAGAAAGCGTTGCCGATTTCTGGAGGAGATGGCACATTTCCTTATCCTCCTGGTTTCGGGATTATCTCTACATCCCGCTTGGCGGCAACCGGCGCGGAACAGTCCGCAAATACATCAATGTGCTGATCGTATTCATCGTGAGCGGCATCTGGCACGGCGCCAACATCACCTTCTTATTCTGGGGCCTGCTAAACGGCATCTACCAGGTGATCGGCGGGGTTGCGGCCACCGTATTCCCGGGATGGTTTGCACAGTCCGCGCGGCGGAGCGGTGCAGGTGAGGCTGGTTCTGCTGCCGCTTCGTCTTCTGCAGTTGATTCTGCTTCCACCGGCCGCGTCCTGCACGTACTTGGCACCTTCGCACTCATGACCCTGACCTGGGTATTCTTCCGCGCGCCGTCCATTTCGGATGCGTTTGCGATCCTTGGCAGATTATTCGGTGGCGCTTACCTGTCGGCCCTCACCGACGGCACCCTCTTCACGCTGGGGCTTGGTGTGAAGAACCTGCTTTTTGCTTTTGCTGCGCTGGTACTCCTGATCGCAGCCGACCTGCTGTGCGAAAAGAA
>JAFYDQ010000146.1 GCA_017544705.1 Lachnospiraceae bacterium
CGTTAGGATCAAGTCGATCCTAAAGAAGTATTCTGAGGGCGCGGGTGCTGCCGCCTCGGGTAGCGCGGGTGCTGCCGCTCCTGGAAACGCGGGTGCAGAGAATGCGGACCTCGCTGACTTACTGCGTGAGAGCGTCAACGAGACGGATAAAGCGTTGATGCTTGAACTGGTAAAATTTCACGATGTCTTAGAGACCGCCTATACCGAGATCGCACCGCACCGGATCTGTGCTTACATCTATGACGTCGCCAATGCGTTCAACCGTTTCTATCACGAGAACAAGATCTTAACGGAATCAGACAGTGTAAAACAGCAGGGCTGGATCGCATTGCTTTCCTTAACGCAGCGCATCCTTGAAACCTGCATCGACCTGCTGGGATTCAGTGCGCCTATTAGAATGTAAGGTGCACCTCCACCCGCTCGATGATCTGCGGGAGCATTTTCACGGAATTGACGCGAAAACGTGCTTTCAGTGTGTTCAGAAGTTCGGTCTTATCATTTTCCAACAGTTCCACATTACTGCAATAGATGCACAGCGCGGCATCAGCAACCTGCCGGCTTGTTGCATCTTTTTGTATGAGCAGGCTGTCGATCAGCAGAGAGATATTTGAGAAGATATCGTTACCGAAAGATGTAAAGGACAGCTGCTGCAGGGAAGAAAAGAGTTCAATTTCGGAAAAATCAAGATCCGACGTATAGAGATCTTCCAGATACCGGTTGGAAATATCTACAAGCGCATTGGAGATCGCAGAGGCTCTGACCAGAAAACCGTCATCATCATATTTTACGGCAGCAACACTCAATGGAAAGTTTCTGACACCGCGCATGATAAAGAGATTGATGGAATACTGCTCTGTGCCGATTACGTGAGACCCCACGGAATCCGCGAACACATACACATATTCATCACGATTAAGCTGCAGGTTCCGCTTTGCGATCCCGCCCTTGTGATTTTCATGGAAAGATACGATGATCTCTTCGCCTTTTGTTGCATCTGCTTTGATATAAACAGAAATCCTGTAGTATTCATCCAAAACGCAGACCGCGTTATCGAATTTCTCCTGACTCTTCATTTCCGTGATCATGTAAGGCTGGATATGCGAAAGATATTCCCTGATGAATGTCAGTTTGTCAAGACCCAGAAAATCAAGATATTTGAACAGATGCAGGTTCAGACCGGAAGCGTGTTCGCTCTCATCAAGCTGAAGCCGATCCAGTCTTGCGAGGCGTCTTAAGCGTCTGGCAAGATTTTTTTTGATCAGAAATTCCTGATCGACGGGCAGACTTTCAGAAGGGTCGCTTCGCATGGTATCTGTGACAGCGCTCGGCGTAATATCCTCCTGCAACTGCGTCAGATAAGCGATCAGCCGTTTCTTAAGATCCGGGGGCAGTTGCCGGTAAGTCTCCAGCAGGAGATTTTGATCAGGCGACAGCACATGGTCCGGAATCGGTGTTTCCATACCCAGCAGTGTATCCGCAGAGATATTAAGAACCCTGCATATGGCCGGAAGTTTATCCGCACCGGGATTCAGGCCTTTCCGTTTCCAGTCACTGACGGTGCTTTCGGCAATGCCGGTCTGTCTGGCAAATTCCTTTTGTGACAATCCACGATCTTTCATCAGCGCAAAAATATATTCTCCAACGGTCATGAAGAACTCCTTTCGAAGAAATCCGACATTTCGGATTCGTATATTCGGATTATAATCCTTCGGGGAGATTTCGTCAACGCAGAGATTTTCTGATATAATGGTGGCAATGAACAAAACCGGCTACCGGAAGGGAGAATTGAAACATGAGCAGAAAGAAAAAGAAACACGGACAGATGTCCTCCACCTTTAAGACCTGCCTGATCGGCGCAGCGATCTTTTTTGTTGCCGGGATCGGCTGTGTCATTTACGGCGCGGCATTTTATCATACCGACAAGATGGTAACATCAGATGAGATCGTAACCGGCGTTACGGCAACGGTCACGGACGTGGTGAAACAGGATCGGAACCTATCCGTTAAGGACAGAGAGCGGGAAGAGAAGAACGGGCGAAGCGAAGATGAGATCCGCTATGAATATCTGGTAAGCTATGCTGTAGAAGATAACGGCAACACCTATTCTTATGAGCGCATCGAACCCTACAGCGAGAAGCATACGCCGCCTAAGATCGGCGATACGGACGTGATCAATTATGCCATTGTTGACGGGGAATTCATCGTAAGCCCCGAGACGCAGGCCGTTAACGGAAGCGTGATCACGGGCGCTGTCCTGATCTTTTTATCCCTGCTCGCACTCGGCATCGGATTCTTTATCCGGAAATAGAAGACCTGTAGCGTTTCTTTAACACGTTAAATCTTACGATCGTAAGCACAATGGATCCGATCGGAACGATCAGCGTAAAAATCACGGCAATGACGGATGTGATGATCGTAAAGGCCGGTGCCGGATGGCCTAATCCGGCATTCGGGTTTGCGATCGCCATATCGGCCATCGCTCCAAGCGAGATAAGTCCTAAGTCGATCACGATCTGCACCGGAATCCCGAGCAGCCATAGAAGGGCAAAAGCAGGGTGTTTCGGTTGATTTTTCCGTTTCATTTCACGCATTCTCCTAAAGAATAAGATGAGGCCGAAGATGGCAAGAATAACGATCACCGCAATCAGGAACCCCTTTGCGAGGTTTTCAAAAAGCCTCACCTTTTCTCCGATTTCCTGATAGAATTCGCCGGGGCCGTCCATCACCATTCCGCCCTGATAATAATACCATTTACTTAATCCGAAGCACGCAAGTGCCGCGGCGGCCAAAGCGGCTGCCGTGATCAGAAATCCTTTTTTCATACTCATAAGCCCCACGTTATTGGATCGGCGTCCCGTCAATCTCCCACGCAATATGGTTGGATCCCATGGCCAGTGCAGTCAGACAGTAGTAGTCATGCGCGTTCTTAAAACTGTATTTATCCGCGGTCGCCTGATTGATTGCTTCAATCTCTTCCCAGGTGTAGTCCTCCTGCAGTTCTTCGTTGCTCATGTACATTTCATAGGTAATGGAATTGCCGCCCTCATTGGTCTCAACAGCATAGAGCTCACCTTCATCATCATAAACGATACTGCTGTTATAATCCTTATCGCTGGCGGTATTATCAATATGTGTCCACGCACCGTTCACGTAGACCATGTTCCAGGCATGGTACTCCTGCAGGTCTTTTTTCGGAGGCAGGATTCCGAATACATTCACTGCCGGAATTCCGGCCGCGTTACACATTGCTTTGGTCAGTCTGGCATAGCCCTCACAGACCGTCACCTTATTGTCGATGACGTCATCCGGATCCAGCCATTGGGTGATCTTATCCGCAGTTTTTTCATCTGCTTCGCCACCGTAATACTCTGCCTGTCTCTTAGCCTGCCAATTGATGTATCCGACGATGTCGTAGCTGACGTTATCGCAGATCCACTCGCAGATCCGGTAGAGTTTTTCTTCATCACTGTCTGCTCCCTGCGTGACCTGCTCTGTCAGCTGTTGCACTTTTTTACTCGGTTTTTGGATCGCCTTCTTCGGATCTTTGAGCATTTTCTCGGCTTTTGTCAGACTATCATATCCCTCCTGCCAGATCGGCGGCAGATTAGAGGCCTTTTCAAGATGGAAGGCACCACCCATCACATTTAATTTCAGTTTGATGTCTTCGTTCGTTTTCATGGATTTGGGGAAACTGATTTCTTTCAGATCATATTTGATAAAATGTCCGTATTGACATCCGCCCTGACTGAAGTAATCCAGGTCACAGCTGTCACTGCCGTCACCGATTACCAGCTTTTCGCATCCTTCAAAGTCGCCAAAACTTGCATAGATCGTTTTCAGCGTTTTGGGAAGATACAGGTTTTTGATGTATCCGTGTAACCTTCTGATGGCGTACACAGGCTGTCCTTCGATTTCATCGGGAATTCTCAGTTCGTCCGCATACACATTGCCATAGGAGATCGCAATGCCGTCCGGATCCTTCTCATAATACAGCACGCCGCCGTCAACCGGGTATTCCGTTTCGGTGGACATTAAGTGACGGTTTGGTTGTTTGCTGTAGGCAGCCTCCTCTGATCCGGCCTTATCATCACCTTTCTTTTTCTTACCGCCGGCTGCAGCTTTACCGGATCCGTCCTCAGCTCTGGCAAAGGTGTAGATCGAACCCATCATATCCAATGTAACGGTATCGCCTTCCCGTTTAAACGTATAGAGGTTCTGGCCGAAAGCACCGATGTTTCCTTTTTCGTCCCAGGTGATCTCCGTATCATTGCCCGCAAGATGCAGGGTACCCGTATGATCTTCGTTTAACAGCAAATACGTATCATCCATACCGGATGTTGCAAGCATATCGGAAGTGAGTACGGATCCGCCGCTGTTCAGTTCGGTAATGACATATTTACCGGCATCGCCCGTGCCTTTCTTGTTTGATTTTGATGAGCCTTCTTCCTCTTCCTCGGCCAGGCCGTTCTTCACCATGGCTTGCTTCAGAAGATCATCTGCCGCCTCCTGTTTTTTGCCGCAGCCAATAAGCGCTGCCACCATTGCGATGCAAAGAAGCACCGAAATGATCCGTTTGTTCATAATGCTATTCTCCTTATGATAATTTATTGGGTAACTGAAGTGGGTGCGCCCGGCGCTATGCGAGCAGGCAGATCGCCTGCGCACTGATCCCTTCACCGGAACCCGTAAATCCGAGGCCTTCTTCGGTCGTGGCTTTGACATTGACCTGATCGGTCGATATGCCCAGCGCCTCCGCAATATTCGCATTCATTGTATCGATATAG
>JAFYDQ010000019.1 GCA_017544705.1 Lachnospiraceae bacterium
AGGTTTTTTTTCATGTTTATACTCCCTGATTAGTTTGTATCGACGGTATGGTAAATCTTGATCTCCACACGCCTGTTCTGCGCTCTTCCTTCCGGTGTGGAATTGTCTGCTACCGGAATATATTCACCCCTGCCGGTATGTTTGACCATGGCGGGATCCAAAGTGGTATGCGCCATCAGATATTCGAAAACGGAAAGTGCTCTGGCACTTGATAACTCATTGTTGTTGGCAAATCTGCCGCTGATCGGCACATTATCCGTATGTCCTTCAATTTCGATCTCTTCATCGGAGTATTTCTGCAGGATCACACCGATCTTATCCAAAATCGGCATGGCATCCTGTTTGATCTGTGCGGAACCCGAATCGAACAGCAATGCTCCGTTCAGTGTCAGTTGTACGTATTGTGAGGTGAAATCGATATCCACGGCCTGTTCCAGATTCTGCTCGTTGATGATCTCCTGGATGATCTCCGCCATTTCCTCGGATTGCTGCAACTGCTTGTCTTCTCTTGCCTGCAGTTCATCCGCCACGGCCTGCTCAATGTCGGCACTGGCATCGGTATCGTTCCGGCTCGCCTTATTTTCACCCATGATATCATCATGCATAGAATCTTCAGCTGCTTTACCCATGGAATTCAGATACTGGTCCAGCTCATTCAGCTGACTGACTCCGTTGGAGATCAGGATACCCTCCCCCAATGCTGTTGCGCCGCCGGAAAAAATACTGAAACTGTCCGAAAGGGATGCCGCGATCGCCTCAAACTTCTGTGCATCGATCGTGGACATGGAAAACAGCAACACGAAGAAGCACAGCAACAGGTTCATCAGGTCGGCAAAGGTATTCAGCCACGCAGCGCCGGCTTTAGGCTCTTCCGGTTTACGCTTAGCCATTCTCCTCACCTCCGACATCTTTGCCTACGCTTGCGCGATCCGCGGGAGCCATGAATGACTTCAGTTTTTCTTCAATAACGCGCGGGTTCTCACCGGCCTGAATGGAGAGCAATCCTTCAATGATGATCTCTTTGACCTGCATTTCCGCATCGTTGATCTTTTTTAATTTGGTCGCGAACGGATTACAGATCCAGTTCGCAAGAATGGAACCATAGAATGTCGTGATCAGGGCAACTGCCATGGAAGGACCGATCGTGGAAGCATCCTCCATATGGTACAGCATCATAACCAGACCAAGCAGCGTACCGATCATACCCCAGGCCGGACCGTTTGCGGCCAGATTCTCCCAGAAACTGACGTTTACCTTATGCCTGTCATCGATACTGACCAGTTCCGTTTCCATGATGGCACGTACCAGATCCGGATCGGTACCGTCGACGATCAGCATGATTCCTTTCTGCAGGAAAGGATCATCCAGTTCCCCGGCTGCTTCTTCTAACGACAACAAGCCTTCCTTACGCGCTACATTCGAAAGATCGATGATCTTCTGAATGATCCCCGCCGCGTTTAATGAAGGCATCTTGAACGTAATGCCGGCACTCTTTAAGCCGTTTACGAATTCTTTAATTGTACAACTCGACAGTACGCAGGCAAATGCTCCGCCAAAAGTGATCATGATGGAGGGGTAGTCAATAAAATACTGAACACCTGCGATACCGTCCTGGCCCAATGCAATCGAGAGAATGATGAAAATCAAACACGCCACTATCCCGATTATTGTAGCTAGATCCAATACTCCCACCTACCTAGTTCGCATAGATATCCTATCTATACAATTTTACTAAATATTTACATTTCTGTCTATGTTTTTTATTTTGTAATACCAAAGACAAGGAAACCATGGGTTTCCTTGTCCATTATACAATATGTTGTGGCAAATGTCTCTATTATTTCAAAATATTTGAAAATTTATTTTCAAAGACATCACGCTACATTATATTAGGTATTATCTCTTCAGGTTTGTCAGTTCCTCGAGCAGAGAGTCGGATACCGTGATGATTCGGCTGTTTGCCTGGAAACCACGCTGGGTTGTGATCATCTCGGTGAACTCTGCGGAGAGGTCTACGTTAGACATTTCCAAAACGCCCGTCTGCATCTTGCCGATGCCGTCGGATGTGACATCGATACCGATCCCATCGAACAATCCGGAGTTCATTGTTGTCTGATACAGGTTTTCACCGATCTTCTCAAGACCCGAAGGGTTCGGGAAATTCGCCACTGCGATCTGTCCCAAAAGCTTTGTGGTTCCGTTGTCGTAGGATGCATAGATCTTACCGTCTGTCTGTACCGCTACGCCTGACATCGTACCAACCTTACGGCCCGCATACTGTCCGTCCGGATTTCCGGCCTTGGCAGCGATCGTAGAAGTACCGTTGTTATCATACATCGTGGTATTCTTCATATCTACTGCAACATCTTTGAATGCTGGCAATGATGTCTGATCAAAGTCCATCGTAAACGCTTCTGTCGGGCCGTGTGCGGGTGCTGCTGCCGGAGGCGTTGTATCCCAGCCGAGATACGCACCGGTAGCCACATCGTATTTCACATAGATGGTCGTTCCGCCTGCACCGTCGATCGCAGGAAGCGGGGTAACATGCGCCGTTGCACCCGTATTATCCTCATATACGATATCATCCAGTTTCATACTGTAAATGCCGTTATTGGCATCCTGATCTTTGAATGCAAATTTAGCAACATAACTGTAACCGAGGTTGTCGTAGAAGGAAAGGTTTACGATCTGACCCGTTGTGGAAAGGGATTTTGTGTTCTTGTCCATGATACCGGTCATGTAAGCCTGTGTGGTTGCTTCCGGTTCACTCTGCATGTTTTCGGGAGAAGTGATCGTTAAGGCCTGTACGGTATCTTTCTTGATGTAGCCCGGCGCCATCGGGTCTTCTTTCCAGCCCATAACGGTAAAGCCGTTACTGGTCATGGCCAGGTTTCCGACACCGTCTACATAGAATGCGCCTGCTCTCGTGAAGTAATTGTTGGCACCGTCTGATACGATAAAGAAGCTGTCACCGGTGATCTGGATATCGAACGGATTACCCGTTGTCTGGGAAGCACCGGATGTGGTGATATTGGTATTGATCGCGCCGTTGGTTACACCAAGACCGATCTGTTTAGCATTGACACCGGCTCTGCCCGTTGCGGCATTGGCGCCGGATGCATTCTGCGTTGTCTGGTACATCAGTTCCGAAAAAGTAACGCTGCTGTTCTTAAAACCTACTGTATTAACGTTCGCGATATTGTTACCGATTACGTCCATCTTGGTCTGGTGTGTTTTAAGACCTGTAACACCAGAAAAAAGTGATCTCATCATAAGGCATTGACCTTCCTTTCAGAATTTTGGGATTTACGCGATCACGGCTCCGTCGATATTGGTGAAAACATTTTCTCTTGCTTCACTCTGATCCATTGCTGTGATCACGGTATTGTTTTTGATGTTTACGATAAAAGCCAATTCATCTACCAGAACAAGCGACTCATTGATTCCCTTCGCATTCGCTTTCTGAGTACCTTCGTTGAGGCGGTCGATCTGTTCATCGGATAATTCGATGTTCCGGTCATCCAGTCTGATCGAAGCATGTTTGGAAAAGCGGACCGGCGTAACAACATTGCCGATGCTTGCTTTCTGCCTTAAAATATCCGAAAATGACTGTCCGTCAACGGTGGTCTGATTACTGACAGAAGTAGGTGCATTCAATAACTGACCTGCAACCTGTTCGATGGAAGGGTAATTGTTATTTACCACTTTCATATCGATTCTCCTATATTCTATTCCACTGTTTCTTCCGCTGTGTCTTCTGCTTCTGCTTCCCTGCCAAGCTGAGCGATCCGCTCTTCGTACTGCGTAAGCCCCTGCACGATATCCGCCGGGATAAAGCTCTTCTGATATGCATCCATATCATTGTAAACCGTTCTTAAGTTCCCAATGACATCCGCATAAGAAAGCGTCAGTTCAGAAAGCATCGGAAGTTTACTGAAGCTGGTGAGAAAGTCGGTTGAAAGCCCGTTTGCCGTGTAATAAGCCGGATCGATAATGGAATCAAGATCATCCAAAGAATAATCACCGTCTTTTACATGCAGATAAGGCTTGCCGCCTTCATAGAACACGTAGTCAACTTTTCCCATAACCTGCGTTTTATCGCCGGTCGTTTCATTTTCCTGATTGAGCAGAACATATTGTCCGACAAGGTTCGATGCTCTTTGCAGATCCATCGAACTGGCCATGTTCTGCATCTGTTCCAATTCCGAAAAAGTGGTGAACTGGGATATGTACTCCGTGTTAGATGTGGGCTCCAAAGGGTCCTGATACTTCATCTGTGCAACCAGAAGCTGCAGAAAAGCATCTTTATCCATTGCATTCTTACCGTCTGCAACGGTTTCCGCTTTGGTACTCCCTGTAGATGTTGTTTTGGTCGTGTTAGAGACCATCTCGCCATTTACAATCTGGGCTGTTAAAGACATTCGTACTCCTTCCTGGCATTAAGCCGAAAAGTCAACGTTTGTCCCATTCATTTCCATGACGTCTTTAGCAAGCTGATCTTCTTCGGTAAGCGCGAGGTCATCCACATTCGGATCATTCAGGTTCAAATTGATCCTTCTGCGTCCTCTGCTGTTACTGTCGGCATTCTGTCGGTCCTGCCGATCATCCCGATCCTGAAAAGGTCCTCGGTCTAAATCGTAACTTGCTACTGCGACTTCAACTGCTTCCACTTTGGTTCCCTGCTCTGCGAATGTTTCCTGCAGCTGCATCAACTGGGATTCCAGCGCTGCTTTAACGGATTCATTCTGTACCAGCATCTGTGCCGTTACCACACCGTTCTGTGATTCAATGTGCATATGGATGGCACCGAGACTTGCAGGATGCAGTTGTAATTCCATGGATGTTGATTCCGGGCTGATATTGACTTTTATAGAATCTGTTACCTGTTGAACGATCTCCTGTCCGTTTACCTGACTGGAAAATGTTCTCACGGTTTCCACAACATCACCGACCTGCTGTGTGTTTGTCGTAATCTGTTGCGGCTGTTCCGTCTGCATCGGCAGATCATGCTCATCTTTTGTCTCATCCTGCTGCTGTTGCATGATGTTGGTTGCCTGCTTCAGGGGTGTTCTTTCAGTTCCTGTAGAAACGATCGGGTCGGACGTCCTTGTTTCCTCGGTACGTTCTACCTCAACACGTATCTGCGGAGCTTTGGTTTCAGGCTTCTCATCCTGAATTACCGGTGTTTTCTGATCGATCTCATTTTCGTCTGAAACGATCGCCGATTCCGGTACATCACTTTCCATCTCTCTGACATTCTCGATCAGCTGTGCGAATTCCTCATCGGTCAGCGCGAACTCCTCTTTGATCTCATTTGTCAGGTCTGATGCGAGGTTTACGATATCCATCATGTCCGTGTAGAGCGTTTCATCTGTCAGAGCGGAAACAATGTCTTCCTGCCCGTTCAGTGTTACCATCAGCTCTTTCACGATATCCGGATTTAACAGGTCAACCATCGAAATCTGCATGGTTTCCATGACTGATACCAGTTCTTCATCGCTTATATCGAATTTCTCCAGAATGGCATCTTTTACCTCGGTAATACTTTCGGTTACGGCATCAGTAGGATTCTCACCCTCTTTTGCAACAACTTCTTTGCGATCCGTCTGCTGTTCGCTCAGGTCTTTTCTGCCCGGCTTCTCAACTACCGTCTTGGTCTGCTTTACGCTTTCATTCACCGCCTCATTTTTTTCGGACTTTCCTGCCGTAGTGTTCATGTAGTCCGTGAATGATTCTTTGTCTGACGGGTTCGGATTCACATTTTGTGTCTTTGCCGCACCTTGTGTGTTGGTAAGTAATAAACTTACGTCTGCCACGGATGTGCTCATCATCCTGTCCTCCTCTCTATTCGGTTTTCAAGGAACTTTTAACATTCGAAAAATATATCGGCAGGAAAGATTTAAAACTTTAGGCAATTTAGAAAAAGAATTCATATAAAAATCATCAGTCCGGATCCATGATCTTTGTGATCTGTGCCGCGACTTCTTTATCCATCTTTCCAAGAATCTTGCCGCGTGCGGTCGGATCCATCTGGCCAAGGATCTTTGCTACCAGATCCAGGTTATCCGGCATCATTTCAAAGATCTGTGCAGCCTGCTGCGGTTTCATATCGCTGTAGGCTTTGACATATTCGCTCATTTCCTTGTCGGTCTGCAGCTGTTGGATTACCTGCTTATACAGATATTCCGCATTTTCCGGATCGATCTCTTCGTAGTATTTTCTGTATTCTTCAATACTCGGCGCATTATCCGAGAATACGACTTCTTCATAAAACTCGGTCTTCAGTTTCTGGAATTCGACCTGGGAATCCTCAAATGTCTGCAGTCGTTTGATCTCCTCGCGGTATGCATTGATCTCCTCGGTGTTATCCGTACCCTGATGCTTGCGCAGATCTTCATTCTCACGCTTCAGGCGGTTGATCTCCAGAATGGCATCGGAAAGTGTTGCATAATCTTCCTCCGATTCTTCCGTTTCCTCCGCCACATCCGGCAGGATCATATTCAAAACGGGAACATCCTTTAAGATCGGGTAGAGCACGCCTGACCCGAATCCGCCGATGTCAAGTTTCACAAGAAGCGCCAGGATCGCCAGCCAGATGATCACGATGAAAACGATGATCAGCGCAACCGAAAAAGCGCCGCCTTCCTCTTCTTCCGCATCCGTGAACATGGCGCCGTTATCACCGGCAACCGCATCGATATTGCCGCCGACATCGTTTTCTTTTTTCTTTTTTTTCTTTTTCCCCTGCTCTTCGGATTCTTCTAATTCCGTATCATTCGCCATATCCGACTACTCCTCGCTCTGCCCGTGACGGAAGCTGACCAGTTCATCGATCTCTTTGCTCTCTTTGGCTGCTTCCTCAAGCAGAAATTCTTCAAATTGTCTTTCTTTCAGTTTGTCATGCGTTTTGCGTTCCTGCATGGCCTCTGTCAGTTTCTCTCTTGCCAGATCGACATTATGCATCGCCTGTCTGACGTTTCCTTCCTGAATGACGATCTGCTCTTTCAGATTGTCTATCGCATCCTGCGTGCGGTTGATCTCTGTTACTTCCAGCGTGCTGGCATACAGCTGTCTGAGTTTCTCTTCGTACGCTTCCTTTCGTTCATTCAGGACGAAGAGTTTTTCCTCCTCCTCGGCAAGTCTGGCATTTGCTATGGCAAATTCGTTCTTGGCCTGCGATTCCAGTTTTTCTTTGACATCCAGAATATTCTGCATGCGATAGCGAAAACGTGCCATTATGCAAAAATCTCCTCAAGCATCTTGAGTTCTTCATCGTAACTGTACTTGGTGTCCACATCCTGCATCAGATAATCGTTCACCTGATTGATCTTTTCGATCGCGTAATCAATATTGGGATTGGCACCTGCTTTATATGCGCCGATGTTGATCAGATCTTCCGCTTCGTTATACGTGGCAAGCACATTTTTCAATTTCCCGGCAACGGCCTTATGCTGCTTATCCGTGACCTGGGACATACATCTGGAAATACTGGCAAGTACATCGATGGCCGGATAATGGTTTCTGTGTGCCAGTTTCCGGTTCAGGACAATATGTCCGTCCAGAATGGATCTTGCCGTATCCGTGATCGGTTCGTTAAAATCATCACCGTCAACAAGCACGGTGTAAAGTCCCGTAATGGAGCCTGTCGCACCGTTTCCGGCCCGTTCCAGAAGCTTGGGCATTTCGGCGTATACACTGGGCGGATAACCGCGTGTGACCGGCGGTTCCCCGTTCGATAAGCCGATTTCTCTTTGTGCCATGGAAAAACGTGTCAGGGAGTCCATCATCAACAGGACATCCATGCCCTTGTCGCGGAAGTATTCCGCAATGGCCGTCGCGGTCTTGGCTGCCTTTTTGCGGATCAGGGCCGGCTGGTCGGAACTCGCCACGACAACAACGGACCGTTTCATGCCTTCTTCTCCGAGGTCGCGTTCGATAAATTCCCGGACCTCTCTGCCTCGTTCTCCGATCAGGGCGATCACGTTGATATCGGCGCGTGTATTTCTGGCAAACATGCCCAGCAATGTTGATTTCCCGACACCGGACCCGGCAAAAATCCCGATACGCTGTCCTTTTCCGATCGTCATCAGGCCGTCCACCGCCTTTACCCCGAGCGGAAGCGGATCGGATATGATCACGCGTTCCAAAGGATCCGGCGGAGGTGCTTCCACGGAATAGGTTTCAAATGTCTCAAGTTCGCTGCCGTCAAGCGGTCGGGCGAGCCCGTCAAGACACTGGCCCAAAAGTGCATCCCCGACGGGGACGGACAAAGGATAGCCGAGGTTTTCCACGAGACACCCGAACCCGATTCCCTCCGTGCTCTCATAAGGCATCAGAAGCGTTTTTCCTTCTTTAAAACCAACAACCTCTGCAAGCACGGATTTTCCTGATTCCTCATCAATCACGATCTTGCAAAGGTCGTCAAGCTTTGCGTCAGGCCCGTTGGATTCGATGGTCAGTCCGATCACGTTGATCACTTTTCCCAGACGCTTGTAATATGTTTTTTCGGCTAATTTTTTATATTTTGCGGTATTCAACTTCCCTCGCTCCGATCAGAAAAAATCAGATTTCGCTTCGGGACAGAAGTTTTAATTCTTTGCAGAGCAATTCCATTTCCACTCCGAAACTGCAGTCAAAAATCCCACTTTCCGTTTCAATATAGCTCTGTCCCTGTTTCAGGGTATGATCCTCTATCAGTTCCAGTGACCCGGACGGACCGACCAGAGATGTCAGTTCTTCTTTATGCTCCGCTGCATACGGATGATCGTCCGCGGAAACATGTACCAGATAATTCGTTCCTCCTTCGATGTTCTGCATGGCCTTCTGCAGGAGATACATCACCACATCCGACCTTCCGGACATATCTACTCCGAACACATGCTGATAAATATCACAGAGAACACTCATCAGCTGCGGTTCCATTTCGTTCAGTTTTTCTTCGTAAGCCTGTTCAAACTGTTCTTTTTCTTCGGCGAGTGCCCTTTCTGCTTCTGCCGCCTTGTCCATGCCATCCTGATATCCGGCCTGATATCCTTCCTCGTGTCCGACATTTCTGGCATCGGCTTCGATCGTTCTGGCATTCTCCTGTGCTTCGTTCATGATGGAGTCTGCTTGTGATTTTGCATCAGCCACGACCTGATCCGCCTGTTCCTGCAATCTGGACAGTTCTGCCCTGGCTTCATCGATCTGTGACTGTATCCCGCCATCCTGCGTTCCCTCACGGTCAGCCATCAGTTCTTCCACCTGGTCCGCATCAAGGCCTTCCACGAAGCCCTCTTCAAACCCTTCTCCGTCTTCCGACAACTGCTCTTCCATTTTCTCGGCAAGAACACGAAGCTTTTCCGCAACAATTTCATTGGAATCTATGATGCGGCTGTCTTCCTCATTCTCTTTGACATAGAATGACTTTACCAGATTAGACAACGATCTCATCACCTCCGCCACGGGAGATAACAATTTCTGCGGAATCTTCCAGTCTTCTGATCGTATTAACGATCTTCTGCTGCGCTTCTTCCACGTCTTTCATACGGACAGGACCCATGAATTCCATATCCTCTTTGATCATGACGGCAAGACGTTTGGACAGGTTATTAAAGATCGCATTCTGCACTTCTTCATTGGCACCTTTCAGCGCAATACCAAGGTCACTGTTATCGACATCACGCAGCACTCTCTTGATCGCACGGTCATCAAGCAGCAGGATATCTTCGAATACGAACATCTTCTTGCGGATCTCGTCGGCAAGTTCCGGTTCGTCGATTTCCAAAGTCTCCATGATATGCTTCTCGGTACTCCGGTCTACGGTATTTAAGATCTCTACGATCGAATCCACACCGCCGATGATCGTGTAATCCTGGTTGACCAGGGAAGAAAGCTTGGTTTCCAATATCTTTTCGACCTCTTTGATGACATCCGGCGAGGTAC
>JAFYDQ010000147.1 GCA_017544705.1 Lachnospiraceae bacterium
ATTTCCTGAATAATCCCACTTTTCTACCTCCTCCGTTATCACACTTCGATCCGATGTCCTCTCACGCATATCATCGCGGTTTCCTTGCAACACAGTGCATTCTGCAAAAGCCTCTTCTTTCAAACGATTCCATTCGAAGTCCCGCTTTCTCACATAATTGTCTGACTTCTTCTTTTCCGTATACATGCACATCGCCATGTCCCATCAGATTGACGAGCGGTATTTCGATGTGATTACAGAACCACCTGACGGCCGCCGTGTTCATCGTCATATCCCGAAGGACGAGCCGTCCGCCGGGCCTTAGCACGCGATACACGCTGTCGAAGAAATCCTGCACGTTCGGGTAATGATGAAAACTGTGACAGCAGATCACCGCATCAAAGGATGCATCTTCAAACGGCAGCTTCTCACAGTCGCCGACGACAAGCTTTACATCCTGCATGTTCTTGCTTTTTGCGACCTCAATCATCTCCGGTGTCAGATCGATCCCGGTAAAATGCTTTTCCGGATACTTCTCATGAAGCAGCGTCAGCATTGGTGCAGGGCCGCAACCGCAATCCAGCAGGTCGGTGAATTCCTCTTTCTCGAGTTCCGCTAGGACGTCCGGATAGTCCTTCTTGCACATCTTGTAAATGCCGCCGTCATCCGTCTCGTAGACCTTCGCAGCCTTGGAAAACTCCTGACGCGAGAGTTCTTTGTAATTTCTGTCTGTCATTTTTCCTCCTATCGGACTCAGCGCATGCGAATTTGCTTCGCAAATGGCGCTCGCCACCATCGTGCTCATTTTTCTACTCAACCCCCTTGAGTGCATCCACCATATCGATCGTTTTGACTTTGCCGGAGAACATGAAGTTCACGCCGATCGATACTAAAAACGTGCCGCAGATCGAATAGATATAGGTCGGGACGCTGATGATCGGGTACATATCGAGCGTATCCGAGACTGTGGTGCAGAGAACGTAGAGCATGGACCAGCCGGCGTAGAGGCCGAGCACGATCCCGATCACGGTCAGCCAGATATTCTGCTTCTGTAAGATCGCTCTGATCTTCTGTGATTTGAAACCTAAGACCTTCAGCGTCGCCACTTCCCTGGTCTTTTCGACAAAGGATAAAACGCCCAGATTGTAGAGCACCACAACGCCTAAGAGAACAGCCGCTAAGACCATCACATAGACCATGGCGTTTAAGATCTCCAGCTGTTCGGAAAACGCTTTCTTCATTGCCTGCACGTTCAGAACGGAAGAAACCTCATCCTCATCGGTCAGATGCTCCGGAACGCTTCGGTTGGTCAAGACCGCTGTCGGGCGAAAATCAAACTCCATCTGTTCATAAACCGAGCGGTACATCGTGATCCCCTGTATGGACGGGTCGCGGTAGATCTGCGCGATTCTCGTGTACTGCCACTCATCATCCCCGACCTTGTGCCATTTGATAAAATCACCCACGTCAACGTCAAGCATGTTTGCCATCTTCATCGTCATCGCGATCCCATCACGCGAAAGATGCACGGGCTTCAGATTGCGGTCCTGAATATGCACGAAATTCCCTTTGTCAATGATCGTTGCCGAGCCGCTTTTCTTTGCGGTCCTTGAGACCAGCTCCACGCTCGTTTCCTCGATCATCTGCCCGTTATATGCGCTTGCAAGGTCGTATGCGTAATCATAGTCCGCGTCAGCACTCAGCATGATCTTATTTTTAGCGGTCATCAGCTCGCCGTACATCTTGTCCACAAGCCCGCCGATCGAATCAAAGCAGCCGAATCCGCAGATTAAGAGCATCGCACAACCGACCACACCGAGGATTCCCATCATGGAGCGCATTTTATTGCGAAACACATCTCTTAAGTTCCACTGCGTGGAAAAATCAAGTTTCAGCCACAGTCTGCTCTTTTCGATCGCAGAATGCCTGACTTTCTTCGGCGCCGGGGGCTTTAATGTCACTGCCGGCACATCCTTTAACTCTTTCCTGCAGGCAAAAAAGCTGACCAGTGTGGAGATGATGATCGCAACAGCCGTCGCCACGATATCCTTGGTCGTCATTGCTCCTTTAAGATCCGGGATCAGATAATTGCCTTTAAACATCCCGAGGATCCAAGGCGGCATCGTTAAATAGCCGATCCCGGCCCCTGCAACACATCCGAGTGTGCTGATCACAAATCCGTAGGAAACATAGTGAAGCGTGATCGTTGCTTTGGAAAAACCGAGTGCCTTAAGCGTTCCGATCTGGGTACGTTGTCCTGCCGTGACCCTTGCCATCGTGGTCACGATCCCAAGCAGCGCGATCGCTAAGAATACCGCCGCAAACATGATCCCCATCGCCTGATGCTGTTTGACTTCCGCATCAAATGTCGCAAAGCTTAGATTCTGGTCACGGTCCGTGACCGCAATGTCTTCTCTGTCAAAAGCAGCTTCCAATCGTCCTTTGATCGCATCGACCGATGCATCGGAAGTATAGGCATCATCCAGATCCACGACCA
>JAFYDQ010000148.1 GCA_017544705.1 Lachnospiraceae bacterium
ACACCGAACTCGCCCTGATCCGTTCCGATCATAAAAAGGAGTCGCTATACCAGTCTTTATGCGGCTTTGCGTCAAAAACGACCGATACAGTCAACACACATGTTATTGAAAAAACGAAAGATTTTCTGACAAAACTGGAGGACTTCCGCAAGAAGGCTACCTACACTTCCGTCTATGAGATCTTACAGGAGATCGTGGACGGAGATTACGGTCGTGAGATCCTGGCATCCCCCGGCGGTGAAAAGGGCTATGCGAACTTAAACATGCTTTTAAGCCAGGCGCTGGAGTTCGAAAAGACCAGCTACAGAGGACTGTTCCAGTTTGTCCGCTATATCGAATACCTGAAAACGAATGAGGTCGACTACGGGGAAGCGAACCTGGTCGGCGAAAATGACAATACGGTCCGCCTGATGAGCATTCATAAGAGCAAGGGCCTTGAATTTCCGGTGGTTTTCTTATCCGGCATGCATAAGATCATGAATTTCATGGATGCCTACAGTTCCATGGTATTGGATGCAGACCTCGGGATCGGCACTTTCTGTGTTGACTCCGAAAAGCGCACGAGGTGGCAGACGCTCTCCAGAAGCGCGATCAGCACCAAGATCCAGAAGGAAAACCTCGCAGAAGAGATCCGGATCCTCTATGTCGCCATGACGAGGGCACGCGAGAAGCTGATCATGACCGGCATGACCAAGACCGAGGACACCGCGCTTGTGCGCGCGGATGCCCTGCAAAGCGCAAAATCTTATCTCGACCTGCTGTCTTTTGCGGCGGGAGAAGACGGATTCAAGCATATCGACGTCAAAGTCACAACCGTCACGGACCTGCTTGATGCCCGCATGGGGCAGGAGATCCGCAAGGAGGACATCCGCCTCGGGATGCTCGCGAAATTACGCAATTCTGAGAAAACGGAAAGCAGCCTCGCCGCCCGCCTGCAATTTATCTATCCCGCGGACCCGAACGACAGCTACGGCAAGATTTCGGTCACGGAACTGAAGAAGCGCAGCATGCAGCTTGCCGATGCCGAAGAATATGAAGACGGCGAGCAGACTACGGGTGAAGCGCAGTCGAAAGAGAGTACCTCCAAGGCACCCGAGGACCCGCTGCCGATCATCCCGGCCTTCATCTCGCGAATTCCGGCAGATACACAGAACGCGCAAGATTCCGAAACCTCGCAGGACACCGGAACCTCGCAGGACAGTAAAACCGGGCAGACCGTGAAGTCTCCCGTCTCCCCGACCCTGCACGGCACCGCTTTCCACAGGATGCTGGAGATCTGGGACTATTCGCTGGAGCCGACCGCAGAAAGCGTCAGCGCCTACTTCGCCAAGGTGACAGCGCAAAAGCGCATGGAAGCCGACATGCTGGCCGTGATCACCGAGGAAGAGATCTTACGGTTCCTGCAGACCGACCTCGCCACCCGCATGCGTGAGGCCGCAGGACGCGGCGAACTCTACCGCGAGCAGCCCTTTGTGATCCGCATGGAGAACGAAATGCTGGTACAGGGTATTATCGATGCCTTCTTTATTGAGGACGGACAGATCGTTGTCGTAGACTATAAGACCGACCGCGTCGGAAGCGCGAAGACGTTGACGGAGCGTTACCACGTGCAGCTGGAATACTACGATAAGGCCTTAACCCGCCTCATGAAGCTGCCCGTTAAGGAACGCCTCATCTACTCCGCGGTCCTGAACCAGACGATCGCACTCTGACCGGGCTAAGAGAAGTAAACGGGGTTGCAGAAATCAATCGGCTTGCAGAAACCGGAAAAGAAGACTATCTTATATTCATGCACAACAATTCAATACCCGGCACAGAAAAAACAACACCTGTTACCGAACAACTAAATCAACAACCAAGCGACCAAGCAAATAATCAAGCAAATAGCGCAAATACGCGCATCATGTGGCTCGATGCGCTGCGCGGCATCGGCATCCTGCTGGTTCTGCTGGCACACAACAACCCGCCGTTCATCCGGTTCATTTTCGGGTTTCACATGCCGCTATTCTACGCGCTCTCAGGCTATCTGTTTAAAGAGACGACGATCAATCGCAAACCGTTTGATCAGATCAAACGCCTGCTGATGCAGTATATTGTTCCGTATCTGATCTTGTGTTTCGCGAACCTGATCCTGCATCTTTTACATATTGCGGCAGTTGTGCCGGACCATAAGATCCCGTTTGACCAGATCCCCGGATACCTGGTCGGGATCCTTCTTGCAGACGGGGATAGAATGCCACAGTGTTCTCCGTTGTGGTTCCTTGTTTCGCTTGCCATCTCCCTGTTTTTGTTCTATCTGATCCGCAAGGTTTCGTTTGCCGGCATCCGCGCAGTGATCCTCATCATTGCAGCCGCACTGACGTTCTTTTTGTTCAGAGACGGCGAAAACATGCTTCCGTTTGCGCTGCATACCGTGTGCCCGGCGCTGCTTTTCCTGGAGGCCGGATATCTATTAAAGCGCGCGAATTTCCCGGAAAGGATCGCCCGGATCGTGGAATTCTGCGCCATGCTTGTGTTTTTGGCACTCGGATATGTATTGATCCGCTTTAACCCGGTCAATCCCTGGGTGGACATCTCCAAAGCCAGATTCGGCGAACTGCAGTTTACGATCCCCGGCGCCGTTCTGCTGATCGCATCCTGTATGCTGGCCTGTTACCTGTTGGATCAGACGATTCCCGTCATCTTAAAACCGTTTTCCCTGATCGGCAGACATACGATCTTCCTGCTGGCATTCGATGAAGTCAGTAATGCGCTTGGCGGAAGCGTTTTGCAACACTTCCTGCCGGCATGGGAATGGTATATCTCTTTTGCCATCAGAAGCCTCATCCTTGCGGTCCTGTTCCTGCTTTGGCAGCTGATGCGCAGCCTGATCCCCTCTGAGCGCATCCGGAAATTGTTAGATTATTGATCCGTTCAGGCGGATTCTTACCGCAGACACTTGACCTTCCCATAAGCAAAGATATACAATAACTATGTATGTGAAGAATCTGAAAGGGTTTCCGTATGAACTTTAAGTATAAATTCGGCATGCCGGAAGTGATCGCCATGATCGTCGGAACGATGTTTCTGGTGGTTGTGGGATTTGCCTTAAGAAGTGCCGCGATCCCCTATGCGGTGGAAACGGAAGCGATCGTGATCGTTCTGATCGCAGCGCTGTTTGGGGCGACCGCAGGTGGCATCGTTGCCGTGGCGGCCTCGATCCTCTACCTGGTCATGTTCCAGTTCAATGCCGATTTTGTGCATATCGTGGCATTCGTGCTGATGGCGATGGGAATCGGACACTACGCGGGTGATTTTGGCATCAGGGAGGGAACCTTCAACATCAAGTCGGCCGTGGAGTTCTGTGTGGTCCATCTGCTGCTGGAAGGCCTGATCTGGATGTTCTTTATCCCGTTCTTCACCTTCCTGTTAAAGCGCGAAAACCTTTACGATCTGATTGATGCGGGAACCACAAGCCTGTTATTTACGATTCTTGCGGATGTGATTTTGATCCCGGTGTTTATCCTGATCAGCATCTTCGTCTCCAAATGGAAGATTTATAAGAAAAATGCGCCGCGCCGCGGCCTTTTGAACAACCGATGACAATGGACTATAACTATAACAACAACTACAACAGAAGAGGCAACCGCGACAACAAACGCCGCGTGCAGTCCGTGCAGGACGTGATGAGTCCGTCGCAGGGCAGGAGTCAGTCCTCCAGGACGCGCTCCAGGAGCCGCTCCAACCGGTATGAAACCAGTGAATTCTCCGGCGGGATCGATTCCCTTGCAAGCGTTGTGTTTATCGTGTTGCTGTGCCTTTGCGTGATGGCGGGCATTCTGTTTCACAAGAACACCAGAAAGAGCGGCTATTATCCGCTTGATGTCGTCACGATCAACGGCGTGATCAATGACGCCTATGCCGGAATGCCGGGGGCACCCAGTGCAGACGCAGGATCAGACGCAAGCGCGCCTGCAGGCTCCATTCCCGCAGGTACCGCAAGTGCTGCCGCAGCCAATGCCGGAGCCACTGAAGCCGCACCTGCCGCAACGGGTGTTACGGGGGCTGCGATGCTGCTTGATGCCGGTGCCGGCGTGGAAGGCTATTCGGAAGCTGCCAATTATTCGGAACTCTTAACCCAGTTAGACCAGGCCCTGGCCGCAGGGGATGCGAACTTTGTCGGTGCCAAGATCGGTTACACGGATGATTCTACGGGGACGACGCTCGGCTTCCCGCAATCCGTGGTCGAATACTTCACCGGCTATATGCGCGACAACCCGGACAAGCGCCAGACCTTTATGGATACGCTGCAGGATGAGAAATATTCGGGACAGAACGGTACCGCGCAGATCGTGAATCTGCCGCTCATCAGCTACAAAGTCACAACCGACTATGATGAGACGACCTTCGGCTTTTCCGGCTTTTCCGAGCAGACGATCAATGCCAACCAGGAGGCGACCGTATCGCCGATGCTGCCGTGTATGTACACGGTCATGGCGACCTGCCCGTCCTGGGCACAGCCGATCGAAGGCCAGTTAGAGGCCACGTTTGGCGAAAATCTTGAAGTGAATTTCGGAACAAATTAATAAACTATGAAGAAGACAATCATCGTTATGCCCGTTGCCAATGAGGAGGGCAGTATCGGCGGGGTCTTACAGCAGATCATGGACCTCCCCTACGACAACTTATATGTATATCCCGTCATGGACAATTTCTCCAAGGACGGGACCGAGCGGATCATTCGTGAGATGGAGCAGAAATACGATAAGATCCGCTTAATCTTTCATGAAAAATCGCGGGGCGTCGTGTCCTGCTATTTATATGGCTTCAAAATGGCCTTAGAGGCCGGTGCGGAGCGCATCATCGAGATGGATGGCGGCGGCTCGCACCTGCCCGAAGAGATCCCCCAGTTTATCGAAAAGCTCGATGAAGGCTACGACTGTGTCTGGGGCTCCAGGTATGTTGCCGGCGGTGACATCAGCAATCATCCGCTCTACCGGAGAGTGTTAAGCTCCGGGGGTACGATTTTGGCAAACCTCGTGCTCGGCACGAAACTAAAAGACATGACCAGCGGCTTTGAAGCCTTCCAGCGCCCGATCCTTGAGGCGCTTGACCTTGATGCATTTCTCTCGACCGGTAACATGTACCAGACCGAGATGCGTTTCTATTGCAGAAACTGCCGCACGATCGAGGTGCCGATCCACTACATCGGCTCCGAATCGAGCCTCAAATTCAAATCCGTCAAAGAAGCACTCCGCATCTTATTCCAGCTCAAGAAGTACGAGCCGAACGTGCGCAGGTAATCCCGGACCCGAAATTCATATTTTTTTAATAATTGTCTTATTGACATTCATAAGGCGCGGATATATTATGGTATCGTGCGTTAGCACTCAGAATGAATGAGTGCTAACAAGGACAGGATCCAAGAAGAGATTTACACATAAAGGAGGCGTAAGTTATGAAGTTAGTTCCACTTGGTGACAGAGTTGTGTTAAAGCAGTTGGTAGCTGAAGAAACAACAAAGTCCGGAATCGTTTTACCGGGGAAGGAAAAGGAAAAACCCCAGCAGGCTGAGGTCGTAGCAGTTGGCCCCGGCGGCGTGATCGACGGCAAAGAAGTGAAGATGCAGGTTTCTGTCGGCCAGAAGGTCATCTTCTCCAAATACGCAGGAACGGAAGTCAAGCTCGAGGATGATGATGAATACATCATCGTAAAGCAGAATGATATTTTGGCGGTAGTAGAATAAGGAGGAACAGAAAATGGCAAAAGAGATCAAATACGGCGCAGAAGCAAGAAGCGCCCTCGAAGCCGGTGTCAACAAGCTGGCGGATACAGTAAAGGTAACGATCGGGCCCAAGGGCCGTAACGTCGTGCTCGACAAGTCCTACGGCGCACCGCTCATCACAAACGACGGTGTCACGATTGCAAAGGAGATCGAGCTCGAGGATGCATTCGAGAACATGGGTGCCCAGCTCGTTAAGGAAGTTGCGACCAAGACCAACGACGTGGCCGGTGACGGTACGACAACAGCAACCGTTCTGGCACAGGCGATGATCCATGAGGGTATGAAGAACC
>JAFYDQ010000149.1 GCA_017544705.1 Lachnospiraceae bacterium
TGCGCAAAATCACGCAGCACGTCACAGAGTTCTTCCACCCGTTCATGGCTGATCTTCCCGGTATTGTATGTGTCCGTTCCGAGTTCAACCCTGTGCCTGATGTGATCGATCTCACGCATGCCGTCCTTACCGGAAAACTGGAATATCTTCATGGCCAGTTCATAAGAACCGACATCGATCGCCGCAAATACTTTTACCGACATTCGTATACCCCGCTTAAATAGTCCACAAACTGCGCTGCCGTCCTGCCGGACAGGCCGCCGTGATACAGTTCCCATTGATTTGCTTTATAGAGCAGTTCCTCATCAGACATCGATATTCCCGCTCTCTTTGCCAGTTCCAAAACGATCTGTTCAAACTCTTTCTTGCCGGGAGACCTGAAAAAGATCGTAACCCCGAACCTGGATGCGAGCGACAGTTTCTCCTGCACGGTATCATTCGTATGCAATTCATCATCCCTGTCCGCTTTGTCGGAAAACTTCTCACGGATCAGATGTCTCCTGTTGCTGGTCGCATAAATGAGCACATTGTCCGGCTTCCGTTCAAGACCGCCCTCGATCACTGCCTTCAGGTACTTGTATTCCACTTCAAAATCTTCAAATGACAGATCATCCATATAGATGATGAATTTGTAATTACGGTTCTTGATCTGTGCGATCACCTCATTCAGATCCCTGAACTGGTGCTTATACATTTCTATGATCCGAAGCCCCCTGTCATAATAGGCATTTAGGATCCCTTTGATGGAACTGGATTTGCCGGTTCCGGCATCTCCGAACAAAAGACAGTTGTTGGCCTTCCTGCCGCAGATAAAGGCCTCCGTATTGTCGATCAGCTGCTTCTTGGCCTGCTCATACCCCACCAGATCATCCAGATATACATGCGGGATGTTGGTGATCGGCTTGATATACACTTCACTGCCTGCCATGGAATTATTTCCGTCTTCAATCCGGACCTCTTCCCTGGTCAGGTGCTCCACGCGAAATGCTTTATGTAAACCAAACTTTCCGACGCCGTATTCCTTGTAAAACTGTGTCACACATTCTCCGAAGGCCTCCGGGGTTGCTGCATTTTTCAATTGGATGCTCAGGTCGCAGATCCGGTCTCTGATCCGTTTGTTAAAGAGCTTGCTCCCTGTCTCTTCACTGACATAATTCTTAATGAGTGTCATGCAATCGTCGCAGTGCTCCGGTTTGAGCGCATCAGGATCTAAATCAAACAATTCCTTAAAGATGGCAAAATCATGAATGGCGAGCGCATGCAGAGAGCCCTTGATCCCGCCTTTGATCTCGCATGCCATCGAATATGCATTTTCATTGTTTGCAAGCAGATAGGTCAGATAGGTGTGCCAGAGATTGCCCGTATAACCATGGGATGCCGCCAGTTCGATCAGCTCGTGCATGGCCTCATAATAGAGCTCCGATGCCCCTTCCCTGGCAGGATCCTGTGCAAGTTTTACCAGATTCTCAAGGATTCCGCCGTGTTTAAAATGCCTGTATAAGATCAGTTCATCAATTCTCATAGGATCGTCTCCTGCCGCTTACGGCTTTCCTCCATGATTTTTATAAACAGTTCGGTCACGGCCGCTTCATTCTTCGCCTCCCTGGTCATGGCAGCAACAGCGCGCAGTTTCTCTGCTTCCCGCTCTTTATCCAACACCGGCAGGTGATGTTTTGCCTTGTAGGCGGCAACCGCTTCACTGATCTCCATGCGTTCTTCCAGCAACTGAACGATCTGTTCATCGATCTGATCCAGTTTTGCTCTGCATTCGCTAAGGTCCATAAACAACTCCTTTTGCAACCGTCTTATCTTAATAATATATCACTTTTATGGTATAATGGAAAAAAGAAATTCATGGAGGTATCTCATGCAGAAACGCATTGCCATCATCTTAAGCAGTGTACTCGTCCTGATCGTCGCTTTGGTTATTCTGCAGAATGTTCTCTCTTCCGTTCCGGATAACGATCCCTATACGATCGGGAATACATCCGGAAATCTGCAAAACGGAGGTCTGTTCTGCGAAGATGGCGGAGTCATTTACTTTCGAAACGCCAGCGACAACGGATATCTCTATTCCATGAGTGCAGACGGTTCAAACGTGAAATGCCTGTTAAAGGCACCGGTTTCCTACATCAATTCCGCGGGAGACTATCTCTACTTCTA
This sequence comes from Lachnospiraceae bacterium, assembly GCA_017544705.1. GTDB lineage: Bacteria > Bacillota > Clostridia > Lachnospirales > Lachnospiraceae > UBA2868. The sequence continues at coordinate 2,164 of JAFYDQ010000149.1, forward strand.
TCAGGAAGCCAATAAGGAGAACGGCGCATTCGGCACTCTGGTACGCACGATGGGAATCTATCGGATGAATAAGAATGCCAAACGGTCGCCCAAGTGTCTGGACCGGACACCTGCCAAGGTGCTTTCCCTTGTCGGCTCCGATCTCTTTTATGAGCACTATGAGACCAAAGAAGGGATCACGCTCTATACGGTCTCCATCGAGGGCGGAGACAGACATCAGGTCAGCCTGTCCGATATCAATCCGGCCTGTGTGATCGACGGCAACATCTTCTTCCCGAATCTGGATGCCAACTTCTACCTGAGCTGCTTTCATCCTGCAACCGAATCAGCAGATATCGTGATCTCCGACATGAAGGTTTATCAGCTCACCTATGACAACGGTTATATCTATTACATGAATGTTAGCGACGATTATAAGTTATATCGTTACGGCCTTCGGGATGATTATGTAACAAAGCTCACAGACTGCAGGGTGGATACATTCAACGTCTTAAACGGTGTGATCTTCTATCAGAAGAACGGAACCGATGATGCTGCGCTGATGCGGATGCTGGCAGACGGAAGCGGCAACGAGATGATCGCTCCAGGAAACTATACAAATATTTCGATGACCTCATCATACACTTATTTCAATGCGTTTGGCGAAGATGACACGATCTACCGTGTTCCCACAAGCGGCGGCTATGATGTGAACAGATTCAGTGTGACGGCGTCTGAAAACTGACCGCAGTCTTTCAAACAGGAAGCATATAAAAGAGAGAATACCGCATCGGGTATTCTCTCTTTTTGTATATTCTGACTTGTAAATCCGTTTGACGGGTTCTTACAGTGAGAAGAAACTGATCTCGTCCGAAAGCTTGGAGGAAACTTCATTCAGGCCCTGTGCACTCTGCGTCAGTTTCACAACAGTCGAACTCAATTCGTCCATGGAAGCGCCTGTCTCCTGGCAGCTTGCAGCGTTCTCTTCCGAAATCGCGGAAAGGGATGTCATTGCCTCCATGACGACGTTCTTCGCTTCGACGCAGGCATCGGCATTCTTTGCGATCTCACCGACCTCTCTGCTGGTCTCGTGGATATCTTCGATCATCGTATTGACACTGTCGAAAGTGGATTCGATAACCGCCTGCTGTTTCTCGTTGGTCTTCTGTACGTTGCCAGCCATACCGACAGCTGCCTGGGATTCTTTCAGCAGCGTATCCATTTCGGAACGGATCTTGTTCGCGGATTCATTGGAATCCGAAGCAAGTTTTCCGATCTCTTCCGCTACAACGGCGAATCCGCGTCCTGCATCTCCGGCTCTTGCCGCTTCGATCGAAGCATTGAGTGCAAGGAGATTTGTCTGGGATGCGATCGAAGAGATCTCATCAACCATGCCGTTAATGCGGTCAACCGCATCGCTTGTTGCAGTGATCTTCTCGGAAATATCGTTGATCGCACCATTCATCTCCGAAGAGCTTGCCTGCAGTTCTTTTAAGCTGTCCGCACTGCTGACGGAAGATTCCTGCATACGGTCTGCGATCATTGCCAAATCCTCGGTGGATTTCTGAACGCTTAATACAGCGTCTTCGATCCGGGACATATTCTGTGTCGCATTCTGTACCTCATCCGCCTGCTGCGTTGCACCTGTTGCGATCTCCTGTACCGCCAGGGTTACGCTCTCCGAATGCTGGGAAATCTTCGACGACATTTCGGATAATTCGCCGGAAGCTCCGTCGACTGCTTTGGCTCCCTGCATGATCTCTCCGACGATCTCTTCCAGTTTGGAAATGACGCCGTTAGTGCTCTTGGTGATCTCGCCCATCTCGTCTTTTCTGGAAGCGAAACCTTCAACGGCTTTGAATCGTCCATTCGAAAGTTCTGCCAGGGATCCGCCGATCGCACTGACCGGACCCGTGATCGTCTTGGAGAACAGATATGCGATCACAACGCCTGCAAGAATGAACAGAATGCCTAAGATCACCTGTAAGATAACGGTCTGATATACGGAAGAGAGTGCCACCTCCTGAACACGGCAGGAAGCAACGATCCATTCACTGCTCGGGATCTTCTCCCATGCGATGATCCAGGTATCGCCCATGAACTCGGAAACGTAATTGCCGCTTACCTTATCACCTCTGGATTCGGTATAGAACGGATTCTGATCCTGCATTTCCGGATCTTCGACGTTAACTTCTCTTAAGGAGTGCGCGACAACCGTACCGGTTCTGTCAACGATGACGATCTCCTGACGATCCTGTGTGATCTCCGAAGCAAGCATATCATGGAGCACGCCGCAATCGTAGTTACGTTGTACAATACCGATGATCTTGCTTCTGTCCATGTTGTATACCGGAACGGAAATCGTAGTGATCGCCGTACCGGTGGATTTGGATATGATCATATCCGATACATAAAACGGTGCACCGGCCATGGGCTCTTTGAAATACTCACGTTCATTGACGTCCACGGTCTTACCGATCGTACGGAGTCTCTGCATGCCGTCGGCACCGGTCAGTGCGGTACAGTTACCGTCTGCCATGTTGTTGTCGATGACAAGCATCTGATCCAACAGATCTTTCTCCACTGCCTCGTCACCCGGTTCTCCTTCCAGATAAGCAATCGTCTGCGGAGAAGCCGCAAAGGAGCGGAGTGCTTCAATATTTGCCTTATAGGTTACTTCAAGCATCTGGCTTACCAGAGACGCCTGTGCTTCGTTGATCTCATCTGCCGCACTCTTCCCCTGATTTAAGGAGATGACCGCACTGATGATCGTCAGTGTCAGAACAGGCACCACTACAAGGCCTGCCATGAGCAGAATCAGTTTTCCCTTAATACCGCTTAATCCCTTCATTCTGCAACACCCTTTCTCATAAGATTCGTTATGGATAAACTGTTTTTTATCACATATAAAACAGTATACAACAACTCAGTGATATTACAATGCTTTTATGACAATTCCATTCTTACAGATCTGCATCGTCAATATCATCAAGTCCCTGCGTCAGGCTCAGCGTATTCAGGGTTCTTCTCTTCCTGCGCATTTCTTCGGACTTTTCGAAGATAAAATCCTTGACCTCCTGCGAATGTCTGATATGCGTCAGTTTGATCACCTTATCGGTCACATCGCCCGTATAGCAAATAACGGTGCCCAGTTTAAACATCCGCTCAAGGAGTGACCGCTCCAGCTTCACATCCAGGATCTTGTAAATGTAGCAGTCATCTTCCGTGGTCGTGAAAAAGCCCCTGTCAATGACCATTTTCTCATCTTCTACCGTATATTTGGTAAATGTGAACGGCAGCCCGAAGAGCAGCCAGCGTTTTCTTTCCGTGTAAGACATATCGATCTCCTCCCAAGATAACAACCTACAGATTGTGTGAAGCGTATTGTTCTTCGCAATATTTGCAACGGTAAATCTCCTTCTCGGGATCCGTTAACACAAACACATGCGTCAGTTCCTGCTCGATGGATGTGATGCAGCGCGGGTTTTTGCATTTGATGATGTTACGGATCTCCGTCGGAAGACACAGTTCTTTCTTTTCAACGATCTCCCCGTCCTTGATGACATTGACCGTAATGTTGTGATCGATGAACCCCAGGATGTCCAGATCGAGCATGTTGATATCACACTCCACTTTGAGGATATCCTTCTTCCCCATCTTATTGCTCTTCGCGTTTTTGATGATCGCCACGGTACAGTCCAGCTGATCCAGTTTCAGATCATGATAAATGGACAGGCTCTTTCCCGCATGGATATGATCCAGCACGAATCCTTCTTCGATCTTTCCTACGTTTAACATGATGCTTCTCCTTCTTTGTCAAGCCCCAGCAGTGTCAGGATCAATGCCATCCGAACATAGACCCCGTACTGGACCTGTTTGAAATATACGGCACGCGGATCGTCATCCACTTCCACGGAGATCTCATTGACACGCGGGAGCGGATGCAGGATCAGCATATCTTCTCTTGCATATTCCATCTTCGCTTTATTCAGAATATAGAAATCTTTCAAACGGACGTAATCCTCTTCGTTAAAGAAACGTTCCCGCTGTACACGGGTCATGTAGAGCAGGTCAAGACGCGGCATGACTTCCTCTAAACGGATCACTTCCTTGTAGGGGATATTGTTTGCATCCAGTACATCCTCGCGGATGTAATCCGGGATCTTGAGTTCTTCGGGTGAGATAAAGATAAACGAAATGCCGGGATACCGGATCAGTGCATTGATCAGGGAATGAACGGTACGTCCGAATTTTAAGTCCCCGCACAGCCCGATCGTTAAATGATCCAGTCTTCCTTTCAGGGAACGGATCGTAAGCAGGTCTGTCAGGGTCTGTGTGGGATGCTGGTGCCCGCCGTCTCCCGCGTTGATCACAGGGATCCGCGCTTTGGAAGAAGCCACCATCGGCGCGCCCTCCTTGGGATGACGCATCGCACAGATGTCCGCATAATAGGAGATCATGCGGATCGTGTCGGAAACGCTCTCCCCCTTGGCTGCGGATGACGAATCTGCCGTCGCAAACCCGAGTACCTGTCCGCCAAGATGCATCATGGCCGACTCAAAACTTAAGCGTGTTCTGGTACTGGGTTCGTAAAAACAGGTTGCCAGGACCTTCCCGTCGCATCTGTGTGCGTACTTTGCCGGATTCTTTTCGATATCTCCGGCCAGATCCATCAATTGATCCAGCTCTTCCACTGTAAAATCAAGCGGGCTCATCAAATGTCTCATAATCTACCTCATTTTCGGTCATTTTCGTATATTATACACCCTCGATCAGGTCGGAGGGCAGATATTTTTTCAGGATCTTGTCGATCCGCTCTTCCGTCGCAGGTTTTGCGAGGAAATCATCAAACCCGTTGTCAATGTAATACTGTTTGGCATCGTCCATGACATTGGCCGTCAGGGCAATGACCGGCGCATGGCTGGACTTGTGCGACATGTGCCGCATACGTTCCAGTGTCTCCATCCCGTCCATGTACGGCATCCTGTGATCTAAGAAGATCAGATCGTACCGTTTCTGGCAGATCTTATCCAGACACTCCGATCCGCTGCTCACCAGATCCATCTGCACCATGGTCGGCTCTAAAAGTGCTTCTGTGACTTTTAAGTTGATCCTGGAATCATCCACGATCAAAATCTGCGCTCTCGGAGCCGTAAAATCACGCTCCCATTTCACCGTCTCTTCTTCCGGTGCCGCAATGATCTGTTCATCGACTCTTTGCTGCGGGATCGCCACACGGAACATGGAACCCATGCCGTATTCGCTGGATACGCTGATCTCGCCTTCCATCATGTCGAGAAGGCTCTTGGTGATATTCAGTCCGAGTCCCGTTCCCGCCACGAAATGGTGCTTCTTTTCATCCATTTTAAGGAAGCCGTCAAAGAGTTTCGGCAGGTCCGTTTTCTTAATGCCGGACCCGGTATCCGCTACCGTGATCCTTAAGTTGCCTTCCGCGTTGCTGACCTTTTCAAAATCAACGGTGAGATCGATCATCCCACGGTCCGTGAATTTAACTGCATTGGATAACAGATTGGAGATGATCTGGCGGATCCTCGCCTCATCCCCGTACAAGTGGGCGGGGATGTCCTTATTGATGTGGGTATGGAACGCAAGACCCTTGTGCTCGGCCTGGGGACGGAAAGATGACACAAGCTCGTCAAGCATCTTCGGAACTTCATAAACGGTTCCGACCAGATCGATCTCACCGGATTCGATCTTGGAAAAATCAAGCATCTGGTTGATCAGGTTCAGCAACGTCGAAGCACTGCTCTGGATCGATCTGGCATAGCCTGTCAGTTTCGGTTCCTTGTAGTCCCTGAGGATCACCTCATTCAGTCCCAAGATCGCATGGATAGGGGTACGGATCTCATGCGAAACATTCTTTAAAAATGACAGTTTTGTTTCGTTCGCGCTCTCCGCCTGTTTGGATAATTCCGCCATGCGGTCCATACGTGCCTTGCCGGCCGTGATATCAAAGTAGATTACCGCATAACCCGTACGGGTATTTCCGGATTCGATCGGATTGACATGAACATCATAAAACCTCTCGCCGATCGATGTTTCTCTCCCGCCGCCGGTTTTGATGATATTCGAAAAATCTGCATCCGTGACCAGATCCCCGTTTACGATGTTTTTTAAGAACGGCAGGTTCTCCATCGCACTGGGATTTGCTTCCTCAAAACGAAGATCGGCATCGACGATCACTATGGCATCCGCAAGACTTTGCAGCAGAATGTCATGTGCCGTTTCCACCATATCGAATAAATGATTTTTCAAAATCACGATCCCGAAAACCCCTGCCGAAAAAGCGATACTGACGGGAGCCGGATCATATCCGTTTAAGATATCAGCAACACCGAGCAAATGGCCCGCGATCGGAATAAACGAAGCCACAAACAGGATCTTGGCATTCCGCCGTAAATCCCGCTGTCTGGTCATGGTAAGCCGCCTGAGCATTAAGACCATGCAGCCGATCGTCTCACAATAGACTAACACCGCAAACAGCAGATAGACCGTTCCTTTCCCGAGCACGATATGCGGGTAAGGACCGCTTTCTACAAACGTTGCGGAAGTATAATAAAGGGGATTTGCGGGATAGGTGAAAATACAGCCGATCGTAAAGATGCTGAAGAGAAACGGAAGGGATAAGATCTTTTCGGAAATCCTGATCTTATTGTATTCCAGCGCAAACAGCAGATTGAAATGTGCAACAAAAACACCGCCCAGATATTCCACACGGATCGCATTCAGGGCTTCCGGTGCATTTGTTGCAAACAGTTCCAACAGAAATCCCACATTCTGAATGATCGCACAGATCGTGATCATCAGCATGTGTTTGACCAGCTTTGTCTCTTTCTGCCGGTACATCAGAACGAAACAAATACTGCAGAGCAATATGGCGGCAATTTGAACAACAACGAGAAATTGGAACACGGCAATCTCCTGTTATCGAATACAATATGGCTCGTATCACTTTACAACATATGATAAACGATACGGAATCCGGGCTGTAAGCCGGGTTCTGTTGAACTTTCGTTCCGACAATCATCTATCTCATGTCATCGTCGCCGATGACCTTTAGCGACCCACCTGAGGGCACGACGGGCAGCCGTATTGCTCTCTGTTCGGTCTTGCTTCGGATGGGGTTTACATGTGCCCCTGCCGTTACCGGCAGGGCGGTAGTCTCTTACACTGCCTTTCCACCTTTTCCCTGCATGCAGGGTAGTTTATTTCTGTTGCACTTTCCTTGGAGTCACCTCCACCGGACGTTATCCGGCATCCTGCCCTGTGAAGCCCGGACTTTCCTCGGCACTGCCGCGATTGTCCGCCCGAATTCCGTATCGTTTATCATATGTGTTGTGACAGCCTGACAAGCCGTATCACACCGGGAATATGGAACCTCCGACAAACTCCCTAACAAAAGAGTTGTTGGGAATATGCTCTGTTGTTACCGCAAGGAAATACTCCAGGAATTTTAAGAGCCGCTTTGCTTCCTGATATTGCGGTTCGTCTTTTTCAATGGAAAACAGCAGGGATTCCGCATACGGTTTCAACACGGCCAGTTCGTATACGAGCGCCGAATTGAACATGGCATCCGCTTCCTCCTGGAACGGGAAGATATTCTCCTCTTCTCCCTTTCTCACGGAGTCCCACATACCGAGCGTACGCTGCGCGCTCGCTCCTCTGGTACGGAAATCACGCACCAGACGTCTTAAGAGCCTGCAGTCTGTCGTGGCGATCCGGTTATGCTCATCCACATTTAAAGAAGTCAGGGCACTGATATAGATCTTAAACTTGGATTCCGCAGGCAGGGCATAAGACATCTTCTCATTCAGGCCGTGAATGCCCTCGATCACCAGCAGATCATTCGCATTTAAGCGCATATAGTGTCCCTTGTATTCTCTCTTACCGGTCACGAAATTGAATTCCGGAAGTTCCACGGTCTCTCCGGCCAGAAGCGAGGTCATATCACGGTTAAATCCGTCAACGTCGATCGCTTCAAGGCATTCGAAATTGTAATTCCCGTTTTCATCCTTCGGTGTCAGTTCCCTGTCAACAAAATAGTTGTCAAGCGCGATCGGATGCGGGATCTTTCCGAGTGCACGAAGCTGCACGGAAAGCCTGTGGGAAAAAGAAGTCTTACCGGAAGAAGACGGTCCGGCGATCATGACGAATTTCACATTCCCGCGGTCGGCGATCTGGGAAGCAATGCGTGCGATCTGCGCCTCATGTAAGGCTTCCTGCATCAGGATCGTCTGCGTAAAATCGCCCTTGCAGATATTGTCGTTTAACGCGCCGACACAGTCGAGCCCGAGATTTTCACACCACTGTGCATTTTCTTTGAGCGTGTTGAAGAGTTTCTTCTGGTCATGGAATGGACGCAGTTCATCCGGTTTGACTCTCCTGGGAAGCTGTAACATAAACCCTTCATCATAGAGGAACAGATCATAGAGTTTGATATAACCCGTGGAGGGAGCCATATAACCGTAAAAATAATCCTTGAAGTCTCCCAGCGCATAAATGTTTACTTTTGAAGCACGCCTGTAGCGGAACAGCCGTTCCTTATCACGCATGCCCTGGTCGCGGAACATCCGGATCGCTTCATCAACGGAATAGGATTGTTTCCAGAACGGCAGATCCTCAATGACCATTTCTTCCATCCGTGCCTTGACCCTGCGGATAAAATCATCATCCAGTTTTACAGCATCACTTTCCAGCCTGCAATACAGCGCATGAGAAAGGGAATACTCCACTTTCACATGACGGAAATTGTCCTTGCCGATCACGTCACGGATCGCCTTGATCATCATGAACAGGGCGCTTCTCCGATATGTGGCATAACCGGTCCGTTCCTTGATCGTGTCAAACGTGATCGAGCATTCCTTGGTCACACTCTTATGCAGTTCGCACAGTTTTCCGTTCACGTTTGCCAGAATGATCGGCGCATCATATTCATCCTGATGTGCCCTTGCGATCTCCTCATAAGAGGTACCGGCCTCATACTGTTCTTCCTTTCCGTTTACCAGGATCGTGATCAAATCATCCATTTCGTTGCTCCTTTACAGTTAGATTACTTTTGCCGGACTGATCTGCGGATGGCCTGCAACCTTAAGCGATGGCAGTTCTCTTTTAAGATATTCCAGCATATATGGGATAAACAGTTTTTCAATTCCGTAATGTCCGGCATCGATCACGGCCATGTTTCTGGCGATCATATCGATCCCGTCGTGATGGCCGATATCCCCGGTGATGTATACATCAGCACCGGCCATGACCGCCTCATCTGCCATGCTTTTTCCCGAACCCGGGCAGATGGCTGCATTCTCAACCATCCCCTGCAGATCACCGTAGACCGTGACATGTTCAATGCCAAAGCACTTCTTCACATGATCGGCGCATTCCTGAAGCGTCATGACGCGCGGCAGACGGCCGACCCTGCCGAATCCTTCCTTGGCGATCTCATCTTCATAAGTCACGGATAGAACGCTGCGGTGTTTCAGGCCCAGTTCATCCGCGGCCGCATCCGCCATCCCCATGACGTCAAAATTCGTATGCATAGCATAAAGACAGATATCGTGATGAATGATCTTCATGATCCGCCTGCCGGTAAAATCTTCATTTGTGATGCGTCTGACCGGCGTAAAGATCATCGGATGGTGCGTTAGGATCATATCGGCTCCGGACTGAACCGCACTTTCTATGACATCCTCCGTTGCATCCAGTGCCACATAGATCTTTGTGATCTCCCGGTCTTTTCTTCCGATCAGCAATCCCACGTTGTCCCACTCGGAAGCATATTTTACGGGCGATAATTCTTCCAGTTTGTTGATCACGTCACGACATTTCATATTCTACCCCACGTCAAAACATTGGATGGCATTTTCGATCATTTCGATCTGCTTTTCAATCTCTGCGGATCTTATTCTGCTCTTTTCACTCTCACCGTTTCGGATCGAGTGTGACAATCCGATCAGATATGCATGCTGCCGGTTCAGATACTTTTTTAATTCCGGATGCTTCTCCCGTAACAGGCACGGTCCGTATTCTGCCTCCGTATCCGTGAGCACCATGGTACCTTTCACGGCTTTCATCATCGGGTAATATTTCTCATCCTCGATCACGCAGTCTTCCTGTACGATCTCATATCCCATCGCAGTCAGTTCACGCCGAAACATCCCGATCTCCGACTGCGGCTGCAGGATCAGTTCCCTGGTACCGGCAAGATCTGCTTCCTTTAAGATGTGCAGCATGACCCTGCCGCCCATTCCCGCTATGATGACCATTTCCGCACTGATCCCATGCAATCCGTCGCATTGTATTGTCTCGATACGATTTTCGAGTCCTGCCTGCATGATATGTTCTCTGGCCTTTTGCAAGGGACCCGCTTTAATGTCTGCTGCGATCACATGCCCTGCGACATGGTTTTCGATCAGCCAGATGGACAGGAACCCATGGTCGCAGCCGATGTCCGCTGCGGTCTCACAGGGACTGACCAGATTGGCAACCGCCTGCAGGCGTTTGGATAAACGGATCATCAGTCCAGATAATCCTTCAGTTTCCTGCTGCGGGAAGGATGCCTTAATTTTCTGAGCGCCTTCGCTTCGATCTGCCGGATACGTTCACGTGTGACATTGAACTCTTTGCCGACCTCCTCAAGCGTTCTTGCCCTGCCGTCTTCCAATCCGAAGCGCAGTGTCAGAACTTTCTGCTCACGGTCCGTAAGCGTACCGAGTACTTCCCCAAGCTGTTCTTTTAAAAGCGTAAATGCCGCCGCATCAGCCGGTACGGGAACATTGTCATCCTGAATGAAATCGCCAAGGTGGGAATCTTCTTCTTCACCGATCGGGGTTTCAAGCGACACGGGCTCCTGCGAGATCTTTAAGATCTCTCTGACACGCTCTACGGGCAGATTCATCTCGGCCGCGATCTCTTCCGGGGTCGGCTCCCTGCCCAGTTCCTGCAGCAGCTGTCTGCTGACACGGATCAGTTTGTTGATCGTTTCCACCATATGTACGGGGATACGGATCGTTCTCGCCTGATCTGCGATCGCACGTGTAATGGCCTGTCTGATCCACCATGTTGCATAAGTCGAGAACTTATATCCCTTTGTATAATCAAATTTCTCCACTGCCTTGATCAGGCCGAGATTGCCCTCCTGGATCAGATCCAGAAACAGCATGCCGCGGCCCACGTAACGCTTTGCGATACTGACGACCAGACGCAGATTTGCTTCGGAAAGCCGTTTCTTGGCTTCTTCATCACCCTGCTCCATACGCTTGGCCAGTTCGATCTCTTCTTCGGCAGAAAGAAGCGGCACTTTACCGATCTCTTTCAGATACATTCTGACCGGATCTTCGATACTGACGCCATCGGGAACTGAGATGTCGATGTTCTCCACATCCACCTCATCTTCTTCCGTCAGAATGATGTCCTCTTCATCATCCGGCTCTTCTTCGATCTCGGGGATCCGAAGAACATCGATACCGCTCTGTTCCAGTGTCTCATACACCTTCTCCAGCTGTTCTTCTTCGATGGCCAGCTCCTGGAACCATTCCGTGATCTCCTGATCTTCCAAAAAGTTTTTGCGTTTTTTGGCATAATCGACCAGTTCCTTGAGCCGTTCTTCGAATCGTGCCTGCATGTTTTCGTCCATAATCTGTATTCTCCCTTTTCAATTGGATTTATTTAAAATGGAAAGTCAATCGGTTCAGTTGTTCCGTTTCTTTCTTGAGCGCGATCATCCGGCTTAAGTCATCTGCGCCCGATGATGCATCATATAATTTTTCCTGAATGCTGTGTGTCCTGACGTTGATCAGAAGTTCTTTCAGGGTCCGTTCCTTTTCGCCGTCCGACTGTTCCTCCGGCAGCGGCGTCTGGAAGATTCCGGCAACCTGCTGCTGTTCCTCTTCCTCCTCAAACCGGGTCGTGATCGCCGCCGGATCCGCTTCTCCGTCTGAAAGCTGTGCAAAGAGCAATTCCGCCGTCTTTCTGAATACCCCCGGTGAAAAATCATCTGTCCCGACATACGGCTTTGCCGCCTGATAGACCGCCGGATCATCCGCAAACCATGCTAAGAGCATTCTCTGTGCCGCATCGATGCCCGGATCCTGTACGGGTTTATCATGGATTCCGGACCGGGTTCTTTCCCTGACAACGATCCGTTCACTCTGCATCGCATGTTTATTGACAAGCTTCTGCAGACTTTCGGGATGCATCCGGTATTTGGCAGCGATCCCCTCAATGTAATTATCCCGCTCGATCTGTTCCTCGAAGCGCAGCATCATTCTGGCGACTTCTTCGGCAAATCCGGTCTTTCCCTGCGGATCGTTCAGATCAAAGTCTCTCTCTAACATGCGTACTTCGAAATAGAAACTGTTTTCTGCTTGATCGATCCGCTCCTGAAAGGCCTCGGCCCCTTCGTTTTTGATGAATTCGTCCGGGTCCTTATAAGGACTTAAATTGATCACGCGGCCCCGCAAACCGGCTTCCTTTAAGATCTGGCTCGCACGGATGGCAGCCTTTACTCCCGCCGTATCACTGTCATAACTTAACAGCACTTCTTCCGTATATCGTTTCAGGAGACTTGCCTGTCCGGAAGTAAACGCGGTTCCGAGTGAAGCGACCGCCTGGTTGAAGCCTGCCTGGTGCATGGCAATGACATCCATATATCCTTCACAAAGGATCATGTTATTCTTGCGTGCTGTCCTGGCGAGGTTTAAGCCGTACAGATTCCGGCCCTTGTCAAAGACCGGGGTCTCCGGGGAATTCAGGTATTTCGGTTTGGCGTCTCCCATCGTTCTGCCGCCGAAACCGATGATCCTGTGGTTGACATCCATAATCGGAAAGATTACGCGGCTCCAGAACTTGTCCGTGACCCCCCTTTTCTCGTCGAACTGGAAGATCCCGCAGGTCTTTAACAGTTCATCGGGAAAGCCCTGTTTCTTCAGGTACTGATACAGCAGATCCTGACCGGTCCTTGCAAAACCGAGCCCGAAACGGCCGATCGTCTCATCGCTTAAACCCCTGTTTTTCAGGTACTGCATTGCGGTTTTGCCGGAATCACTGCGCAGCTGGTAATAATAAAACTTACCGGCTTCCTTATTGACCTTGAGCAGTTCGGTCTTTAAATCCTTTGCCTTCTTTGCTTCTTCCGAGTATTCGATCTCGGGCAAAGTGATCCCTGCCCTGTCGGCTAAGAGTTTCAGTGCCTCCGGGAACGTATAGTTTTCGTAGTTTTGAACAAAATGGAATACATTCCCGCCGCTTCCGCAGCCAAAACAGTAATAGATCTGTTTTCTGGGGCTTACGGAGAAAGACGGTGTCTTCTCATTATGAAAAGGACAGATGCCGAAATAATTACTGCCCTTCTTTTGCAGATGGATGTAGGACGAGATCACTTCGACGATGTCATTGCGCGCTCGTACCTCTTCCACGATCTCATCGGGATAACGCATATTATAATTCCTTCCATGAATCAGGCAGATAAAGATCCGCAAACGTATGATTTGCAAACTTATCCGACATGGAGGAAACGTAGTCGCATACGATCCGTTCCTTACTCTCCCCTCGCTCCTCCATCAGTCTTAACAGCATATCCGGCAGCTGCGTGATATGATCCAGATAATAACCGTAGAGATTCTCGACAAGGCGTTCCGCCTTCCCTTCCTCGCCTTTGGCTCTCGGATTCTGGTAAACATTCTCAAACATGAAGTTACGCAGTTCCTGCATGGCAGAGCCGATCTCTTCGGACATACAGATATCGTTCTTATCGAGGCTGTTCGTGATAATGTCATGAATAAAGCAATCCAGACGTTTTGTTGTCGTATTGCCGAGGGTTTTGGTGAGGTGTGCGGGAAGATCCGTTTCCTTCAGGACACCGGCACGGACCGCATCATCCATGTCATGGTGGATATAAGCGATCTTGTCACAGATCCGGACAACTTTTCCCTCCAGCGTATAAGGCATGCCCGCCGTCTGATGGTTTAAGATCCCGTCCCTGACTTCCGCGGTAAGGTTCAGTCCCCTGCCGTCTTTTTCCAAAACTTCCACAACACGGATGCTCTGTTCGTTATGCTTAAAGCCAAACGGACAGACGCGGTTCAGGGCACGTTCTCCCGCATGCCCGAACGGGGTATGGCCGAGGTCATGACCGAGCGCGATCGCCTCCACCAGATCCTCGTTAAGCCGCAGTGCTTTGGCAACCGTTCTGGCATTCTGTGAGACCTCCAGCGTATGTGTCAGTCTGGTCCTGTAGTGATCGCCTTCCGGTAACAGAAAGACCTGTGTCTTATCCTTCAGTCTCCGAAACGATTCACTGTGCAGAATCCTGTCGCGGTCTCTCTGGTAGACCGGCCTGATATCACACTCATCCTCTTTCACGTCCCTGCCCTTGGAATGAATGCTCAGCGACGCATAGGGACTGAGTGTTTTCTGCTCTTCCTGTTCGAGTCTCTCGCGAATGGTCATAAGCTGCCTCTTTGGTCTGTCTCCGTCATTTTTAGCGCAAAAAAAGAATCTCCGTGTCGGATACCCTCTAATCTCATTATTCTGTATCGCCACGGAAATTCCTTTTTTATTTTGATAAATCGAAGCAGATTTTCTTATCCCTTGTAGCCGATCTCGTCTGCCAGTTTTTTCTCGATCACAACGATCGCATCACGGTGCAGTCTCATGAAGGTTGCGGGGCACTGCGGGTCGATTGTGTCTTCCATCAGCAGCCGCTTTGCAGCCTCCTGTTTGTTGCCGTTGATGATCATGAGCAGCGTCTTTGCCTTCATGATGCTTCCCATACCCATCGTCACCGCATATCTGGGTACCTCGTCACGGCTTGCAAAGAAGCGTGTGTTCGCATCGATCGTACTGTCTTCGAGCGTTTCCTTGTGCGCCTTCTCATAAAGGAATTTGCCGGGTTCGTTGAATCCGAGATGTCCGTCCGGACCGACGCCCAGTACCTGCAGGTCAATGTCGGTCTGATCCAGAACGGCATTAAACTCCTTCAGGTTTTCTTCCACGTCTCCCGTTCCTTTGGCCACATAGGTATTGGCTTTATCGATATTGATATGGTTGAACAGGTTGTCATCCATAAAGAACCGGTAGCTCTGCGGATGTGTCGGTTCCAATCCCACATACTCATCCAGATTCACGGAATGCACTTTGGAAAAATCAAGGCCCTCTTCCTTACATCTTCTTGCGAGCTCCTGATACATGCCGACGGGGCTGGATCCCGTGGCAAGGCCGAGTGTACAATCGGGCTTTTCACGTACAAGCTTCTCAATCACATCTGCTGCTTTTTTTGCGCCTTCTTCATAGGTGTTGGCTACGATAACTTTCATGTCTTTCTCCTTTATTATCAGATTTCTGATGATGCATCAGTCGCGGTCTTCTTTGATCACGATCTGTTTTGCTTCTTTGTAGATACTGTTTGCCGGGATCACACCACGTACGCAGGATACCGGATAAACATTGCTGTCTCTTCCGATCACGGTCCCCGGATTCAAAACGGAATTACATCCGACCTCTACGCGGTCTCCGAGCATGGCGCCTACCTTCTTGCGGCCGGTCTCGATCATCTCACCCTCGTTTTTGATCACGACAAGTTTTTTATCGGCTTTCACGTTACTGGTAATCGAACCGGCACCCATATGGGACTTGTACCCTAAAATGGAATCGCCGACATAGTTGTAATGCGGTACCTGAACGTTATCAAAAAGGATCACGTTCTTGAGTTCCGTGGAGTTCCCGACAACGCAGTTGTCACCGACAAGCGCCGAACCTCTGATGAATGCACCCGGACGCACCTCTGTCTCATGCCCGATGATGCAGGGTCCGCCGATGTAATTGTTCGGATAACGTTTTGCATCCTTTGCGATCCAGATGTCTTCCTCCGGATGGTCATACTCATCGGCAGGAAGTGTGGCGCCGATTTGCATGATCAGATCCTTGATCCCCGCAA
>JAFYDQ010000150.1 GCA_017544705.1 Lachnospiraceae bacterium
GTTCTATCCAAAGAGTCCTTACGGTGCCGCGAAATTATATGCTTACTGGATCACGGTCAACTATCGCGAGGCCTATAACCTGTTTGCATGTAACGGGATCCTCTTTAACCATGAGTCTCCCAGACGCGGGGAAACCTTTGTTACCCGTAAGATCACGCGTGCCGTTGCTTCGATCATGGCGGATGAACGCGAAAAGCTCTCCCTCGGTAACCTGAATGCCAAACGTGACTGGGGCTTTGCCGGTGACTATGTGGAAGGCATGTGGCGGATGCTGCAGCAGGATAAGCCGGGAGATTATGTACTTGCGACCAATGAAACACATACCGTCCGTGAATTTGTGGAATGTGCTTTCAGGGAAGTCGGGATCTCGATCGAATGGAAGGGCACGGGCGTAGACGAAAAGGGTTATGATGCAAAGACCGGCCGCCTGCTCGTGGATGTCAATCCGAGATATTTCCGGCCTGCGGAAGTTGAGTTCTTATGGGGCGACTGCTCCAAAGCCGAAAAGGAACTCGGATGGAAACGGAAAGTGGATTTCAAAGGACTCGTTTCCATGATGGTGGACTCCGATATGAAGACCATTACCGGTATGAGCACGGAAGAATTCTTAAACAGAAACAAATAAAGGATCAAATGCAATGGAGAAAAATGCCAAAATATACGTCGCGGGACATCGCGGCCTCGTAGGTTCCGCGATCGTCCGCAATCTGCAATCCAAGGGATATGACAACATCATCGGCAGGACGCACGCCGAACTGGATCTGACGGACCAGGCTGCCGTCCGCTCGTTCTTTGAAGAAGAAAAACCGGAATATGTGGTACTTGCTGCCGCAAAAGTCGGCGGGATCAACGCCAACAACACCAGCCCGGCTGATTTTGCCTATATCAACATGCAGATCCAGTGTAACGTGATCAAATGTGCGCATGACCATCACGTGAAAAAGCTGCTGTTCCTCGGAAGCACCTGCATCTATCCGCGCATGGCGCCGCAGCCCATTCCGGAGGATGCGCTGTTAACGGGACCGCTTGAGAAAACCAACGAAGCTTATGCCATCGCCAAGATCTCGGGTCTTGAGATGTGTAAATTCTTTAAGATGCAATACGGGGATGATTTTATCAGCTGTATGCCGACGAACCTTTACGGTCCGCATGACAACTATGATCTGAACAATTCCCACGTCATGCCGGCCATGATCCGGAAATTTCACGAAGCCAAAGTAAATCATGCGGATCATGTGGAATTATGGGGAACCGGAACGCCCCTTCGGGAGTTCCTGTATGTGGATGATATGGCCGATGCCTGTGTCTTCTTACTGGAGAACTACAGCGGGCTTTCGCATGTCAACATCGGTACGGGTATGGAGGTATCCATCAAGGAACTCGCACAGACCGTGCGGGATACAGTAGGATATCCGGGTGAGATCGTATGGAATGCCGACATGCCTGATGGCACGCCCAGAAAACTGACGGACGTATCCCTGCTCCACTCCCTTGGCTGGAAGCATAAGATCGACCTCAAAGAAGGCGTTAAACTCGCCTATGACTGGTTTGTTGAAAATATCGATCAGGCGAAGCTGTAAGATCTGATCACAGAATACTGTACAGCGCAAACGCCATACCGATTCCGAGAAGAGCTCCGACTACCACCTGCAAAGGGGTATGTCCCACGAGCTCTTTTAATTTTTCCTGATTAAACTGGATCTTCCATTGTACAGGCTCCGTCGCCTTGATGTAATCCATCATGCGGTTCAGCAATACCGCCTGATTGCCTGTCTCCCTCCGGACGCCTCTCGCATCATACATGACCACGACGGCGAATACGCAGGAGATCGCAAAAGCAAACGAGCCCAGTCCGTAGATCAGGCCGCTGGAAGTTGCCAGTGCACAGACGGTTGCGGAATGGCAGCTCGGCATGCCGCCGGCACCGACTAAGCGTTCCAGATTCAGTTCCTTACTGATGATCACGTCGATGATCGTTTTGATGATCTGTGCCGTCATCCAGGAACAGATCGAAATGATCAATACTCGGTTGTGAAGAAGTTCTGTTAAATATTGCATGGTCTTATTTTCTGCGCAGGTACTTCGCGGCATCTACCCGGTCAACGCGCCCTCCCGTCTTCGGAATCTGGTCAGTATGCGCATCTTCCGGTGCATGAATGGCCATCAGAAAGCCTCTGCAGGATTTGCCTAGCAGCTCCGCAAGTTCCTTCTCGGAAAACTTACAGGCACCCGTTGCAGTCATGGAAGCGATCCCGTGTGTGAAGATCGCCGTGTAAATATACAATTCCTGACACTCCTCATCGGTTAAGGGGAACGTGTCCTTGATCGCATTTAAAATGAATTCCGTATGTCCCTCTAAAAGACTGTATTCCGAAAATCGCGGGTCATTTTTCTTGCTCATGAACAGCAGCTGGAACAGCATCGGCTCATCCACGGCAAACTGCACGAACTGCATGGCGAAGCCCTTGAAGGGCGGATTCATGGCAAGGCCTTTTTTGACATAGGAATCATAGATCGTCCTGCTTTTTTCGATCGCCGCTTCCCGGATATCCTCAACCGTATCAAAATGTGAAAATACGGATGGCGGTGTAACATGCAGTATTGCCGCAAGGGATTGTGCCGTGATGGCCTTGATCCCGTCTCTGCGGATAATGTCTACTGCAGCATCGATCAGTTGTTCTTTCGTATACTTGGGTTTCGGAGGCATTCTTATTCCATCCTTTCTGATCACAGATCAACGATCCAAAAATCCGTTCCCGTTACGATCACGTCCGCAGGTAATCCGCTATGGCATCATGCCAGTCTGCGAAGCAATGATCAGATGTCAACCGGAACATATAGTTATCCAGCACCGAGAACGCCGGTCTGTCGGCCGATGCGGGATTCATTTCCTTATACTGTGCGCTTGTTACGGGAACCACTTCCGTCTTATCCCCGTGAAGCCGGAAGATTTCTTTTGTAAAGTCCGCCCAGCTGCACTGCCCTTCACAGGTGCCGTGAAACAGCCCGTAATTTTCCGTCGGCAGCAGATATGCGATTGCCTGTGCAAGCTCTTTGGCGCTTGTCGGGGAGCCGATCTGATCGTCCACGACCGTGATCTTCTCATGGTCCGTTGCAAGACGGAGCATCGTTTTCACGAAATTCTTTCCGTCCCCGTACAGCCATGCCGTCCGGATGATGAAATAATCCTTTGCAAACTGCCTGACAAATTCTTCTCCCGCAAGCTTTGTGGCGCCGTAGGCCGTCTTCGGGCCGGTCTGATCAAATTCCGTCAGCGGCTCGCTGGAAGTACCCGGAAATACGTAGTCCGTCGATATATGCACCAGCTTTGCACCGCATTCCGTTGCTGCGATGCTTAAGTTCCTGGGACCGATCGCATTGATCTTATAGGCGGCTTCCCGCTGCACCTCACAGGCGTCTACATTCGTATGTGCCGCACAGTTGATCAGGGCGTAGGGTTTAACTTCCTTTACCAGCGTCATGACCTGCTCCTGGTCCGTGATATTCAGATCCGTAATGCCCGCAACACCGTAATCCGTATTGATCAGTTCATAGGCGTCATTTCCGGCATATAATGTATTGATGGCACGCCCCAGTTGCCCGTTGCTGCCCGTGATCAGGAGTTTCTTACGCATAGCGTCCTCTCTTCCGTTAGTACTTAAAATATAGTATACTGAAAACGATTTTTGTTTGCAATGTCAGAATGAGGGTTTTTTAATGAAAATTAAAATAAAAGAACATCTTTCCGATTTTGTGGCTGCATTAGCTGCCCTGATACACTGGATCATCAGTTTTTTTACGGATCCGATGATCTTTCAGGTCCCGGTAACGGGTAACATTGATTACTGGATCTGCAAGCTCCTGATGCCGGTTGCGGCTTTCGCCGTATATTATGCGATCGCATCGGTGATCTTTTGCAAAGACCGCAGAAATAACCCCGTCTGTCAGACCCTGCTTCTTGCACTGCCGTATCTGCCCGTCATGATCGCCGTTGCCTGCGTTAAGCTTCCGCAGGGCTATCTTTCCAATGATGAAGCCCTGATCGCGGCATCCGCACTTCATTTGGAGCATTACACCTGGTTCTACTACCTGACAACATATTTCTATATCATCTGCTTCATGCTGATCCCGGCATATCTGGGGCCGATCTTTGTGAAGCTGCTCATCGAACTGGCCGTGATCGGATATGTGATCCGCCGGATCCGGGAAACCTTCGGAAAGCCGTATTTCTGGTTCGGTTACCTTCTGTTCCTCTTATATCCCGTCATTGCCTATACGACCAGCGCGCACCGACTGCCGGTCTATTTTCTGTTGTATCTGCTTCTGGTCACCGTTCTGCTGTTCGACCGCATAGAGCAGAAACCGCTTTCCTTGCCGAAAGAACTGGCACTTCTCTTACTGACCGCCGTTCTTACACAGTGGCGGACGGAAGGGATCTACCTGCTGATCTTGGGGCCGGTCCTGATGCTTTTTGTCTATCCTGCTCTGCGCAGCAAAAAGAACCTTCTTCTCCTGATCGTTTTCTCGCTGCTCCTCCAGTACATCGTGTCCGTTCCGCAAAACGGACTGGTTGCCAGGGAGATGGATGCAGCTGCGGACGACCGCATGAAACCCTTCTATGCGTATACGATCACCAATATGTTCCGCAACGGTCTTGATGAGGAGAAAAATGCCGAAGATCTTGCGATCGTGGATAAGTACCTGTCTTTGGATAAGATCCGCGCCATCAACGATTATTACGGGGACATCAATTACGAAGACGTTCTGATCCTCTACGAGGGTGATTTTGTCGGTGTCAGAGAAGATGCCGGCGTAACGGAATTCTTTGATTATGCAAATGCACTGAAGCGGATCTTTGCAGGCAACCCGGACGTTTTCCTGAAAACGCGGATCGGTGCCTTTTGTTATGCCGCGCTTCCCTATCACGTGGAAACCGGAAGCGGCATGGTATCCCTGTTGGTCAGCCTTGTGAAATCCGTTTCCTACAACCTCTTTATTCCGCTTGGCATCATCCTGATCCTTTGCATTTATTGCCTGTTTCGGAAACGGTGGTTTTCCTTCTTTGTGTTCGGCGGCGTACTGGCACACTGGTTCATCGTATTTATCCTGGCGCCGGCCTCATATTTCAAATATTATTTCCCGGTCTATATCACGGCTTACTTCTATCTGATGCTGCTGCTTATGGCGGCGGTATACGATCATTTCCACGGTAAAGGAGGCGAAGAAAAAAAGCGGATTCTGATCTGAATCCGCTTTTTTATTGATTTTGATTTCCTATTTGACCAGTTCCAGCCGGTTGATCGCGCTGAAGATCGCTCTGGCCGATGCGCGCGTGATGTTGGAGCTGACACCCACACCGTAGGTGACCTGGCCGTCATCCGCAGCCAGCAGGTGGATATAAGCTGCCGCCTGTGCATTGGCCCCGCCCTGCAGGGCGTGTTCTTCGTAATCCAGCACCTTCACGTTCAGATCCAGGGCTTCCCTTAAGCCACGCAGGATCGCATCGATCGGGCCGTTACCGACTGCCTCAAATGACTGTTCCACATCATGCAGCGTGTAAGTCAGTGTGATATGCGTATCAAATGCGCTGTCTACCGTATCATTCAGATCATCGACATGCAGCTTTCTGAAATGCAGCGGCTCCTTCTTGTCGATGTAGCATGCTTTGAATGCAGTCATGATCTCTTCGGGTGAAACCTCTCCCTGCTTTTCCGATTTTTCCTGAATCACTTTCGCAAATTCCTTATGCATACCCTTCGGCAGCTTGAAGCCGAAATAAGTATCCATGATATAGGCGACGCCGCCTTTTCCGGACTGGGAATTGATCCTGACGATCGGTTCGTATTCCCTGCCGATATCCGCCGGATCGATCGGCAGATAAGGCACCTGCCAGATTTCCTGCTGCCGCTCTTTCATCGCATGCACGCCTTTGTTGATCGCGTCCTGATGGGATCCGGAAAATGCCGTGAAAACAAGTTTTCCCGCATACGGATGCCGTTCATCGATCGTCATCTTACAGCAGCGCTCATATACATCAATGATCTCATTGATCTGTTCGATCTGAAGGTTCGGGTCGATCCCCTGTGAGAACATGTTATAGGCAATGTTCAGGATATCCACGTTACCCGTTCTCTCGCCGTTTCCGAACAACGTGCCTTCCACACGGTCAGCCCCTGCGAGCAGCGCAAGTTCCGTTGCCGCCACTCCGGTACCTCTGTCATTATGCGGATGAACGCTTAAGATGATGCTCTCCCTGTTCTTGAAGTGCTTGTTCATCCACTCGATCTGGTCCGCGTAAACATTCGGCGTGTTCATTTCCACGGTTGCCGGCAGATTGAAGATGACCGGATTCTCTTTGGTCGCACCCCAGGCATCCTGTACGGCGGTACAGATCTCCAGGGCAAAATCCATTTCCGTTCCCGTAAAGCTCTCCGGGGAATACTCCAGCATGATCTTACCCGGGAACGATGCCGCGCGCTCCTTGACCATGTGTGTTGCGTCAACGGCAATCTTGATGATCTCGGCTTTATCTTTATGGAAGACCACATCTCTCTGCAATACGGAAGTGGAATTATAGATGTGGAAGATTACCTGATCGATCCCTTCGATCGCTTCAAAAGTGCGGTCGATCAATTCCTCACGGCACTGTGTCAGTACCTGCATCCAGACACCCTGCGGGATCTTCTTGCGATCCACGAGCTGGCGCAGAAAATCATATTCGATCTGGGATGCAGCCGGAAAGCCGATCTCGATCTCCTTGAAGCCGAGTTTCAGCAGCAGATCATAGAACTCCATCTTTTCCGATACGACCATCGGATCGATCAGGGCCTGGTTACCGTCCCGAAGATCCACGCTGCACCAGATCGGAGCTTTTTCGATCTCTTTTCCGGGCCATTCCCGTTCAGGGTAATGCAGTACCGGATTCTTCTGATACCGTTTCACATTCAACATCTTTCTTCCTCCGTAAGCAAGTAGTAAAAAAAGGAACCGGCTGTGCCGGCTCCGCTTTATTCGCCTAACCCACTCTCAATGGCCTCGATCAAGGTCTTCAGGGCTTCTTCTTCATCCTCGCCTTCGCACACAAACTCAACTTCATCTCCACATTTGACACAAGCACCGAGGACGCTTAGGACACTCTTTGCATTTGCCGTATTATCACGGAAATTGAAGGTAATCAGTGATTTGAACTGCATGGCTTCTTTACACAGGATTCCTGCCGGTCTTAAATGCAGCCCTGTAGGGTTCTTGATCACTACCTTCTGACTTACCATCTCTTCCAATACCTCCATATTTATCATGGTATGCCGTTTGGCAACCACATTATAGCATAACATTTTTCCCGTGGAAAGCAAGTACTTTCTGTACCTTACATCTGCGCTTACTCGGTCTGATCGCTCTCTTGGGCGCCGATAGGGGATAAAATCACTTCCATATAGACCTGTCCCACCGCAGAGATTCCCGTCGGCACGGTAAATACCACGAGCCCGTCATTGGAGCCCGTATGTACGGAACCCTCTCCGTTCTCATCCGCCTCCGACATGCGCGGTGACAGAGCGGACGCATCAATGGTACCGGTGATCAGTGCCGGATTGACCTGAATGAGCGCTGTGGAGATCCCCTGGATCTCGATCCGTTTGGGTGCCGTTTCAACAAGGTGCGCCGTATATCCCGCAGGCACATTGATAATGGAAATGTTCTCAACCGGCACTTCCACGTCGATCGTCAGCATCGGTTCAATCTGCACATAGACTTCCACGTTCCCGTCGAATTCGCGGTCGGCAAAGCGTACGCCGTCCGGCAGAATGCTTGAGATATTGATGATCTGCGTGATATCTTCCATGGCGCCGGAAACGGAGATCATGTTCTCCGGGATCACAAGCCTGCCAAGCTCCTGGAAGGCGGATCCTCTTCCCGCGATCGTGATCTTGGACGGATTACAGGTAACCACACCCGTCAGTGCATAGCCTTCCGCAGGATTGCCGGATGTAATGGCCGATACTTCCACTTCCCTTGTCTCCAGGATCTGAGCATCCACATGTACCGATGTTACCGAACTCACAATCCTGGAATCGGATACCATATCGCCGTTTGCATCATACAAATGAACCGCAGCGGTTGTGGAGATATCCTTGCTTAAGCCCGTTACATCGATCTCTGCCTTTGCGGATGTGATGTTCCGGACCAGGGATTCCGGACCCGAAACCGTGAGAATATTGACATCCGGTTTCACGGATCCGAGAGCGTTCCCGGCATTGACCGATCCCGTTGTGGCGACCGTGATCTCAACCTGCTTGCGTCCCAGCTCCTCAATATGTACTTTCAGATTTTTGGTCGTGGAAACAATGCTCTCCAGCCGGTCGGACAGCCTCGTTGACCGGACTTCGATCGGCACGGTTTCCATGATCGTTAAGTTCTTGATATCCGCTGTCGCCTTGATATAATCCTTGCTCATCTGGTCCAGGATCGAGCGCTTGCCTTTTACGATCACGGTAATCGTATCGGAGTTATCAAGGATCTCATATGTTTTGTTCTGTCTTGTGATCGCCTCTGCGTTTGCAACTTCCACCGTGACTCCGGAAAAGCGTTTCTCTACAACCGGGTCATCCACATTGACAACGACCACCCAGAGAATGGTAGCCGCAAGAAGTGCAAGGATCTTCAGGCCGATGTTATCTGTCAGAAGTTTTTTCATTCTTCGGCCTTCCTTTCCGGAAGAAAACTCTCTTCTCTTCCACGACTTTATTTTGCAGCTGTGCCAGTTTTTCTCTCAGAAACTCCATATCGACATTGGAATAGAGAAAGCCCTCCTGTGCGATCGAGACACGTCCTGTTTCTTCGGAAACGATGATCGTCAGAGAATCCGTCATCTCGGAAATGCCGACGCCGGCCCTGTGTCTGGTCCCCAGGTCCTTGGATAATTCCATGTTGTCCGACAGCGGAAGATAACAGGTTGCCGACACGATCCGGTTCTCACGCACGATCACCGCACCGTCATGCAGCGGCGTATTGTGTTCGAAGATATTGATCAGAAGCGGACTGGACAGGACCGAATCGATCCGGATCCCGGTCTTCTCATAGTCGGTCAGCGAATCGCGGTTTTCAACCACGATCAACGCACCAGTCTTGGCGCGGCCCATCGCATAACTGGCCTTGATAATCTCTTCGATCGTATGATCCGAAAACAGTTCTCCCGTAATACGGGTATTGTCAAAGCGGAACCATGATGAAAGAATGTTCTTTCTGCCAAGCTGTTCCAATGCTCTTCTCAGTTCCGGCTGGAACACAACGACCAATGCCGTTACGGCAACGCCGAATACCCGCTCGACGATCCACAGGATCGTGGTCATGTGGAGCAGGTTTGCGACAATGACAAAGATCAGGATCATCGCAAGGCCTTTGGTCAATGACCACGCCTTGGTATTTCTGATCCACACAAACAGATGATAGAGCAGAAACGCAATGATCAGAATCTCCACGCCGTCTGTCCATCTGAAATGCGGGATCGACAATCCCGTTAAAAACCTGTCTGAAAATGTTGTGAACCGTTCAACGATACCTTCCATGCCTGATTACTCGTCCATATCGTAATTTCTTCTGCCTCCCGAGGGCTGCTGCGGATTGATCCTGCGGACCTTATTCTGCGGTGCCTCCATGGAGATCTTCGGAATGGCTTTCACATAATAGTAATATTCATCATCCTCAAACTGTACATATTCCGTTCTGGAATAATCCAGATTGTGAATGAAAAACTGCATGACCAGAACGAGAGCCGCAGAGAACACGGTCCCGAAGATCACGCCGAGCGCACTGACATCGGCATCCGTTGCGACCGCACCGACTAAAATGATCAGAATGTTGATCACGGCACCGACACCGAGTGCGATATACCAGGAATAATTGATGCGCAATCTGCGGATCAGATAAACGAGCACGATGGTCACGCAGAAGGCGATCGTCATTAAGATCATGGTCTGATCCTTGATGATCGTATCGATCACGTAGCGGAAACCGGAGAGGGCATTTTCCACACCTTCCGTACCGGTCATCTGCTCTGCGCTGGCTTTCACATTGTGCATGATAAAATATGCGATCGTTCCGCATGCTACGGAAATGCAGGAAAGCGGACCGCCGACAAATCCCATGGCAAGCGGTACCAGATAAGGGACCTTCAATACAAAACAGATCGGTGTCAGCAGTACTGCGATCGCTTCCTTGGGCGTAAACCGGAAATACAGAACGAACATGATCAGGAATACCAGTCCGACAACCGCCGCGCATGCCATGGACAGGGCGTACATATGTGCAACGATCACAAGTGCCGCCAAAACGATCATGACATTGATCGGCAGGAAAGAACTGAGCAGCGCGAGAATGATCACGATCGCCGGGTTTTTCAAACGTCCCATAAAGCCCACGTTGGCATTGATGGCGATCAGGGAAACAAGCATCACGATGAACTTCAATACGGGCGTAATGAAGATCTCAAACCGGGCATAATATTTTATGATCTGCTCTTTGATTACCAATAAATTCGTCATGAGTTATCCTCGTTTCCTGGTGTTACCCCATTCATTCGCACATACAAAACCCACGTCTTATATACGCGCAAATGCGTCGCAGTGTTAACGGCGACGCTCGTTTTCTTCTTCATATATTTGATGCAGTTGTTTCAGCTGTTGCTGATACGCACGTATTCTCCGTTTGCTGCGGCTGAACCGGAACGCATATACGAAATACGATATGACCAGATAGATCAGTAACACGATCACATATTTGGTCAGCCAGTCCTTGACGAAGGCCATCATGTCCATCTTGTAAATGTCGGCCAGAAACGATTCCAGGTTGTACAGCATATAAAGCGCCAGTACAACCGCAAATCCGACCGTGCCGTAAATGGCGGATTTCAGGACCTGAAAACAAATGTAATCTCCTCTGAAATAGCCGTTCACGGCGATGTCCTTTTTGCCTTCCACCTCATCAAACGAAGCCATACGGGTCATCAGTCTGATTTTTTCATTATTCAGCATTTTATCGATCCATTCATCGAATGATCAGCGATTATCCAGGAAACGCATCCTCGGATTTTCTCTGTCTTTCTTCTGCGGCTGTAAGGGAGCCTTAGGCTGTCTGCCCGCACTTGCCAATGATCTCATGGTATCCTGTTTGCACTTATCGCAATAGCGGCCCGTGCGGATGGGTGCGCCACAGATCTCGCACTGCATCACGATGGAAGAGTCATCGGAGAAAACAAGTCTCTCTTCACGAACCCACTGTCTGATCTGACTCTCGTCCACTTCGCATTCCTCAGCCACCGTTTTGATCGTGGTATCTTTATTGTTCTGTATATACTCTTTGACTGCCTGGAATTTTTGTTCCATTTCTTCGCGACAGGAAGGGCAAAGCGGCATTCCGGAAATATAATTGAATACTCTGCCGCATTTTCTACAGTTTCTTGCGTTCATAAAAATGTTCCTCCTACGTATTTCTCCCTATACATAATGTCAGGACATGTACATGCCGGACGCCGGCTGAGCGTAAACAGCCTGCTGCCGCATCCGCCGTTGCACCCGTTGTGTATATGTCGTCCATTAATAGGACTGTATCTAATTCTACATCATTTTGCGTGGTTTTGAAAGCCTTTTTCAAATTATTTTCCCGTTCTGATGCATTCAATTCCTTTTGCTTTTCCGTTTCGGCAGACCGGATCAGCAGCCTGTTGTTTACGGGAATACGGATGTGCTTTGACAGCACAGCGGCAATCAGCTCCGCCTGGTTAAACCCGCGCTTTTTCAGCCGCTTTGCATGGAGCGGCACGGGGATGATCGCATCAGGGGCGACGGATCTGATCCAATCTCCCAGGCACTGCGCCATCTTTTCCCCGTAATAGGCGGCATATTCCTTTCTTCCGTCATACTTGAACCGGTAAATGCTCTTCTTCATGGCATCGTTATAGAGAAACAGGGAGCGGCCGCTGTCAAATACATGATCACGCCTTTCGCAGTCCCGGCAGAAAACATCCTTCTCAAAGCGCAGTTCTTTCCCGCATTTCATACAATACGGTGCGCGGATCAAGTGGACGGAATTCTGACAGGATGCGCACAGTCCCCGTTCATCCGGCCGTAAAACCCCGTCGCAGACCACACATCTTGGCGGAAACAGCAGATCCAGTAAAGTCATCCCCTAAAACTCTCCCGTGTCATTTTGCTCTCTGATACAATCGGCAAGCCCCGCATAACGTTTCTGTTCGTTGGCATTGTCGATCATCTGTGCCACAACCTCCCTGCTGCCCAAAATCACGACACAGCGTCTCGCCCTGGTCACGCCGGTATAGAGCAGGTTTCTGTTAAACAGCATTCTGGGGCCCGAAAGCAGCGGCATGATCACCGCCGGATATTCACTCCCCTGCGACTTGTGGATCGTAACGGCATAAGCCAGCTCCAGCTCTTCCAGTTGCGAGAACGGATATCTGACCACCTTCTTATCCTCATATTCGACGCACATCCATTCCATGTACGGGCTGATCTCTTTGATCGTTCCGAGATCCCCGTTGAAAACACCCTCTCCCTTGTCGATCGTGATGCCGTAGCGGTCCGTGATCTCCCACTCCAGCTGGTAATTATTCTTGATCTGCATGACTTTGTCGCCTTCACGGAACAGGGTATCCCCGTATTCCTTCTCCGCTTTTTTGGGATCCGGCGGATTCAGGTATTTCTGCAGGATCGGATTCAGGGATTCCACGCCCAGCGGCCCCTTTCGCATCGGGGTCAGCACCTGGATATCAAACGGCGTGGCATCAACATAGTCCGGCAGTTTTTCCTTTATCAGGGTAATGGTGTTATTGATGATATGATTGACATCCGCTCTTTCCAGGAAGAAGAAATCCCTGCTCTGGTTGTCCAGCTGGATCTGTTTTCCTTCATTGATCCGGTGGGCATTGAGCACGATATCACTCTGTTCTTCCTGGCGGAAGATCTTTTTCAGTTTCACGACACAGAAGCACTCGGATGCGATCAGGTCTTTTAACACCGCGCCCGGTCCGACGCTCGGCAGCTGATTGGTATCACCGACCATGATCAGTCTCGTCCCCGGGATCAGCGCTTTTAACAGTGCGTAAAACAGAGGCAGATCCACCATGGACATTTCATCGATGATCACTACATCCGCTTCCAAAGGATCGTTTTCATTTTTCTCAAATACAAACTGCCTGTTCGTTTCCGTATCGGAAGGCTTCAGCCTTAAGATCCGCTGGATCGTTGCGGCATCATATCCGGTGGCTTCGCTCATGCGTTTTGCCGCTCTTCCGGTGGGCGCTGCAAGGTAAAAATCAAGGCCCTCTGCTTCAAAATAGCGGATCATCATATTGATCGTCGTGGTTTTCCCGGTTCCCGGTCCGCCGGTCATGATCATCACGCCGTGCCGGATCGCTTTTACGACCGCATCCACCTGCAGATCATCCGGATCGATCCCGATCCCTTTGGCATACTTCCTGACTTTTTGACGGACCGTCTCATCGGGGATATCATCCGTCACGTTAAGGCTCCTAAGCATTCCCGCACAGGCACTTTCCATCAGGTAAAAGCTTCGGATATATACCCTGCTCTCCCCGTTTGCTTCACGGATCGAGAGTTTCCCGTCAATCGTCAGATTCATGATCTCATCGCGGACCGCATCGGACGGAACGTGTAACAGTTCCGCGGCTCTTTTTGAGAACTCTTCCCGCGGCAGATAGCAGTGCCCTTCTCCGATCGCAGTCTGCAGGACATAGAGGATCCCGCTTCTGATCCGAAACTCCGAGTCCGTGCGAAAGCCCGCCTTTTGTGCGATATCATCCGCGATCTTAAAGCCGATCCCGTGAATATCGTCTGCCAGCTGATACGGATTGTTCTTGATGACCGCATTGATCCCGGTCCCGTACCGGTCATAGATCTTCATGGCAAGGGAACCGGAAATGCCGTAATTTTGCAGGAATACCATGACTTTGCGCATATCCTGCTTATCCATAAACTGGACGGCGATCTCCCGGGCCTTTTGGGCACTGATCCCCTTCACTTCCGAAAGCCGCTCCGGATCTTCTTCGATGACGCGGAAAGTCTCCTCTCCGAAATACGCAACGATCCGGGAGGCCAGTGCGACACCGATCCCCTTGATCGCTCCGCTGCCAAGATACCGGATCATCGACACCTTATCCTCCGGCGGTGTAATCTCATAGCTTTGGACCTGGAACTGCTGGCCGTATACGGCATGTTCGGTATAATCGCCCGTCAGGGCAACATTTTCCCCTTCATCCGCATAACGAAAGAAACCGACGCAGGTGCATTCGCCTGCGTCAGTAACCAGATTCAATACCGTATATCCGTTTTCATCATTCCGGAAAATGATTCGCTCGATAAAGCCGTGAAGTGTTATCATGAAACGTTATATCTCGTAATTTCTCTTCATCTGTTCAAACAGCATTTGTGCAAGACCGTTCTCCTGCTGATCGGATGCCATTTTGGCATATTCCGTGTTCAGGGAACTCTTGTAAAAGTCAAGAAGCGTCCTGGTTGCGCCGTCCGTACTCTCTTCCTGCGGAACCATGGCTGTCTGTGCATTTTTGAAGATCTGCTCTATAAAATATGCCTCAAACTGCTTACAGGCCTCCATCAGTTCTTCATCGGATGCGTTCTTTAAGGAATCCTCTGACAAACGTGAGATCTTATTGGAAGTATCCGAATTGGTCTTCTGCAGATAATCGGAATACATGGTGTTCAGGGAATTAATATCCATTACGCATTACCTCCTGAGCTCGTTGGCCTCCTGCATCATGGTATCGGCCGCCTGGATTGCCTTGGAATTCATCTCATACGCACGCTGTGCGATGATCAGGTTTACCATTTCATCCGCCACCTGCACGTTGGAACCTTCCAGATATCCCTGACGGATCTCGCTCTTCTTTAAGTTGGCATTCGTTGCTTCGTTCATTGCAGCGCCGGAAGCAGCCGTTACCTCGTAAAGCGTATCGCCTTTTTTCTCAAGGCCCGACGGATTCTGGAACTGCCATACACCGATCTTCATACCGGCGATCTGCTGAAGATTGTTATTGGCATCCGGATACCATAACTGTCCGGTCGTATCCACTTCGATCAGGTTGGACATATAGGTTGCGGGAAGGGTGATCGGAGCGCCGTTGGTATTTAAGACCGGATTTCCGTCCGTGCTGGCAAGTGTCATTGTGTTGCCTGTGCCCAGCGCGAAAACAAAGTTACCGTTTCTGGTGTAATAGGCCTTTCCGTCTTCGCCTCTTACAGAGAAGAAGCCTTCCCCGTTGATCGCGAAAGCCGTATCGGATTCCGAATCAAGCAATGCGCCCTGTGTATACTGCGAAACGATCGCCGCATTTCTGACACCAAGACCGATCTGTGCGCCGACCGGTTTCTGTTCACCGTTCGCACTGGTCGTCTTGGACTGAATGGTCTGGTACAAAAGTGATTTGAATTCGTTTACTTCCGTTTTATAGGCCGTTGTGTTCACGTTGGCCAGATTGTTTGCGATCGTATCAACATTGTTCTGCTGTCCGATCATACCGGAAGCCGCTGTCCATAATGCTCTTACCATTTTTATTCTCCCTTTTTGAAAAACACTCTAAAACATCTGCTGGTTATTACAGTTTACCGACATCATTTACGGCTGTTCCAAGCGTCTCGTCATACGCCTGCACGATCTTCTGGTTGGACTCATATGCCCTTGTAAAGGAGATCAGGTCTACCATTTCCCTGACAACCTGTACGTTGGATGCCTCCAGATAGCCGCCGTAAACCTGCGCCGTTGCCGCCATTGGCGTAGCGCCCTCCACGGGCTGGAAATAATTCTCTCCGTAGCGTTCCAGGAAATCATAGTCCTCAAAATCCGTTACCTGGATCTGTGCCATCGCCACGTCATTCTGGTAGATCACACCCTGTCTGTCCACCCTGAAATCCTGTGTCGGATCCAGGATGATGTGCGTGTTGTTGGTGCTCAATAAGAAATCACCGTTTTTATTTACCAAAGCACCGTCCACGTTCAAAGTAAAGGAACCGTCTCTCGTGTATTTGGTGATGCAGTTGCCTTCTTTATCGAGGAAATCTATTGCGAAAAATCCCGGTCCCGAAAGTGCCAGGTCGAAATCATTGCCCGTCTCATGGAACGGTCCCTGTGAATAATCCACGTAGTTTTCGCCAATCTTCACACCCATGTTCATGGTCCCGAGCCTTCTTGCGATCCCCGGTTCGGATGTATCTTTGATCTTATATGCCAGAACGTCCTTAAAAGCCTGTGCCGTTGTACCCTCTTTCTTATAACCGGTCGTCGCGGAATTGGCCAGATTGTTGGACAGCGTATCCACTCTGTTCTGTTCGTTGATCATGCCGGTATAAGCAGTGTATAAACCTTTCAGCATATGTTTACCCCTTATTATTCTCTGTATGCAGTTATTCCATGTTGGATTCCGTATAACCCGCCAGGTATTCCACGAACTTGCCGGTTCCGATCGCTACCGCGGTCATGGGATCCTCTGCCGTCATGGTATTGATACCCGTCTTGTATGCGATCAGGTCTTCCAGTCCGCGTAACAGGCTCCCTCCGCCCGTTAACACGATACCCCTGTCCGCAACATCCGCCGCAAGTTCGGGAGGCGTTCTCTCCAGCACCGAATGGATCGCTTCCACGACCTGTGATGTGGTCTCTCGCAAAGCTTCTTCCGTTTCCTCGCTGGATACTTTTACGGTTCTCGGCAGACCCGTTACCAGGTTTCTGCCCCTGACATCCAGATAATCCACTTCCGGTCTCTTGAACGCGGTACCGATCTTGATCTTCAGATCCTCCGCCGTTCTTTCACCGATCAGCAGGTTATGTTTCTTTCTCATGTATCTGACGATCGCTTCGTCAAAATCATCCCCGGCGATCTTGATGGAAGTACTGACAACCGTACCGCCTAAGGAGATTACTGCGATATCCGATGTGCCGCCGCCGATATCCACGATCATGTTCCCGCAGGGTTTGCTGATGTCGATTCCCGCTCCGATCGCTGCCGCGATCGGTTCTTCGATGATCGCAACCTCTCTGGCTCCGGCTGCATAAGTCGCGTCCTCAACCGCCTTCTTCTCAACTTCCGTAACGCCGCTCGGTACACAGACACTGATACGCGGTTTCCGGAAACTCTTCTTGCCGATCGCCTTCTGAATGAAGTACTTCAGCATTTTCTCGGTAACCGTATAGTCCGAAACAACACCCTGTCTCAACGGTCTTACCGCCACAATGTTTCCGGGTGTACGCCCGAGCATCAGTCTGGCTTCCTCTCCGATTGCCTTGATCCTGTTGGTGTCCCGGTCGAACGCCACGACACTGGGTTCTTTGAGGACAACCCCCTTACCCCGGATAAATACCAGAACACTCGCGGTTCCGAGGTCAATTCCTATATCGGTATAAACCATAACGACCAAAATCCCCTTTCAATGGTTTTCTAAACATAATTATACGAAATATATTATATCGCATAACGTATACCATTTCAAAGGGTTTATGCAAAAGGAGCAAAAAAAGCGCAGGGAAGACTTTCCTGCTTCCCTGCAGCTTTCATTACAGGTATATCCGTTTACCTGCGCTTACTATAAATATCGGCAGATCATCCGGAATCTTTAGACCTCTTTTTCATTTTTTTATAAAACCGGGCTTTACTCCCAATGAACACTCCGGCCCTGCGTACAAAGTTTTAGCATTTCGGGCCTTGCGATGCAGACGCTTCCTGCGCCGCTCCTGATCAACACAAACGAAGCCGCGCCACCGTGTTTGCAATCTTCCGGTTCCTGCGCACTGATCAGATTCCCCAGGGAATAAAAAACAAGCATCTTATGTCCGTCATCCCTGACTCTGACTTCATACGGCTGCATGACATGCGGATGCGTTCCGATCACGACATCAACACCTTCCTGCAGCATTAGTTCGGTCAGCCTCTGCTGCTCTTCATCGATCTCTTTTGAATACTCTGTTCCCCAGTGTGCGTAAACAATGACCGCATGCGCGTTTTCGGCGGCATAACCGATCGCGCGTTTCATTCTCTCCTCATCCGCAAACCGTTCCACCGCATGTTCATTCTTTACGGTAATCCCGTTTGTTCCGTAAGTAAAAGAAAGCAGCGCTATCCGGACCCCGTTGATCTCCGTAAAACGGACCGCATCGGCAGGGTCTGAAGCCGGATCATCGGAAGCATGGGTTCCGACCGGCATGATCCCATAAGGTCCGTATGCATCGATCGTTGTATCAATCCCGTACATGCCCTGATCCAGTGCATGATTGTTCGCTGTTGAGACCACGTCGATCCCAAGATCTGCCACGGCTCCTGCCGTCTCTATGGGCGAGCCGAACCGCGGGTAATCGGATATCAATGCCGGATCCTTTACGAGCGGCGTTTCCTGGTTCAGGCTCGCAAGCTCCGCACTTTGAACCACATCCCTGATATCCGCATACATGTAGGAATAATCGCCGCTACGCATGCCCGGTGCGATCAGGGATGCATGCAGGATCTGATCCCCCAGGGCAAGCACATGCACGCTGTCCGCTTCCTCATCAAGCAGCTTTAAGCCGAAGTTTTCCCACTGCCAGAGGCTGAAGGACCCGTCCGCTTTCTCGATGGCCACTTTATTTGCATCCGTATACATGCCGGAAATATCAAATCCGACCGCAGAAGACATCCAGGCCGGCCGGATCCCTAAGTCCCGTTCCCGATCCCGCCTGTAGATAAAGATATGCTGTTGAAGATCATGATCATTGCGTTTTACCCAGAACGGCATATGATCTCCGTAGCTGCCTCTTTTCCATACCAAAAGCAGCAATTCCTGCACACCGTCCCCGTCAAGGTCCGCCGTCGCACAGCTCTGTATGCTCCAGTCCCACTTTGATGACCAGATCTTCCTGCCGTTTTGATACAGGGAAAACGTTCTGTCTTTCAGTTCTGCCTCGCAGTCTTCCCATACAAAAGAATCCGCTTCCCAGGAAATCTCTTTTGGCAGAAATGCGCCCTTCCACAGGAACAATAAGAAGGCAGCCGTCGCAATCGCGACAGCTGCCGTAAGAAATCCGATCTGTTTTCTACCAGTTGTTGTTATACACATATTCCTGCCGGTAACTCTTTGTCCAATCCGGTTTCTTATCATCCAGATTTTCATCCATATGGAGTTCGTAATTGTCATCCACGACCATGCCCGCCATGGTTCTCCATTCGGAGTCCGTTAAGCGCTGATCGATCGGCTGCGTGAACTGATAATAATTGTAAACAACGCCCGATGCCACACGCAGCTTCCCGTCCACGGGAACGATCACGTAGATCTCACTTAAGCCGCCGATCGCTTCTTCCAGTACCACGCCGTTCGGATCCGTTGCCACATCCACAACCAGCGCGGCCGGATACTCTTCACTGCTGTTGTCCTCCTTGCCGGTCATCACCTTCGTCGTTTCGGACCAGAAGTGCTCGAGGTTTCCGCCGTAAGCGCGGATCAGTTCGTATTCATCATCCGTCAGTTTCTCGTTCTGCAGTTCCTTTACGGAGATCGTGCAAAGCGATTCGGACAGTTCTGACAGTTTCTTTAATTCCTCTTCGTCTGCGCCATCCAGCAGCCCGTAGTACTTTAACCCGTTCGCTGTCTCCAGCGTCAGCTTGCGCAGATGATCATACAGTTCCGGTTCCGGTTCCACATATCCCCTGTCGTCGATGACCTCAATGTCACCGCCGCCCATCTCCGCCATCATCTGCTTTGAATAGAGGACCGTATCATGCTTCAGTTCCGTCCAGCTGCTAAGATATGTCTCGAGGCTCTTCTTCGTCCACTCGTCATTTGTCATGAAGGAAGGATAGCCTTCTCCCTTCACCGTAAGCAACGGATTCAGCGTATTCATCCAGGCCGCATACAGACTGCCCGTCCAAAGATCGGGCATGGACAGGATCCCGTCCTTTGCCTTCTCAAGCTGCTCATCGTAATTCGGGTAATTGGTTTCACCGTTTTCTTTCAGGATCTCATATGCCATTTCCGATCCGAGTGCGGCAGGAACATCCAGGGCATCCGGAAGCATGCGCTGTTCCTCGTTCTGATTCTTTTTCACTTTACTGTAGGTTAACTGCGTAAAGATCGCCTCATCCAGACTGAAGCGCTGGCCCATGAAACGATATCCTTTGGCCCGCTCCGTTTTATCGGTTTCTCCATCATCATCGTCAAACGGAACCGAATTGATCTTGGGCGGCTCAAGCGCACCCGTCATCTTATGATACTGTTTAAATGCCTGCTCAGCGCCTGCAAGGTCAGAAACCGATGCGTTCCCGCCGTAAGCTTTCTCAATGATCGGCATATATTCATAGTATCCGCTGTCATCGCTTGCACCGGCAAAGAATGAGGTGACGGAATATACCGCCTCCCATTCGGAAAGCGCACTGTCCTTGAGTGCCAGCGTCATCAGCAGAGCGCTTCGATCAAGCAGTTCGGATTCCTGTGAGAAATTCCGGCGACCATACCACATCATCGTGCGGAAATAGCGTTCCAGCTGTTCATCCCCTTCGTAATATCCTCTGGGTTTGTATTGGGAATAATCCTCATATTCCCCGTTAAATAACGGCGATGCGCTGACGCCCTCCCCGGCTTTGATCAGGGAAAGCTCCGCGTTCACAAGCTCTGCAACCGGCGCATCCGCTTTGACGGAAGGATCGGAAAGTATCGTTCCGACCGTGAAGAACGCATAGTTTAAAAGCGCTGCGTCCTCCCACTCACTTCCTTTGAGCGCGTCGTACTGCTCCCGGCTTTGATCAAGCATCGCCTGTCCCATCTTTGTTACCTGATCGGAGAGCGCGTTTTTCTCTGTCTTTTTCTGCAGCATGGCAAAGAAGAGATGATATGTATGCATCATGGAGTCCGTTGTGACAAAGTTCGGGAACTGGAAATACCGGTTATCTTCGTACGTTTCGAAGAACTCACTCATCCGGCCGCCCGTAACCACAAAATTATTCTTTGCCAGCTTTTCGAGCTGCTCATCCTGCATATAGACATAGTCTTTATTGATCACATTCGACAACTGCGCATCCGTCTGATACGGTGCCACACTCGGCGTATAACTGATCGTCGACTCCTCCGCTTCCAGAAAGCGGGGACGGTTGATCGAAGGAGGCGCCGATGCATTCTGCATATCCTCCGACTGTTCTTCGGTTATGTCATTCTTTTTTGAATCGGCGCGTTTTTCCGCATTTTTATGATGTATCAGAAAAGCGGCAACGCCGCCGGCACCGATTCCGACAGTCACGATCACTGCAACCAGTGCGATCAGCAATCCTTTTTTCATGTTTCTACCTCCACTGTATTACACAAGCATTTGCCTGATAAAATCACCCGTATAGGACTTCTTGTTCTTTGCGACCTGTTCCGGTGTACCCTGCGCGACTACCGTCCCGCCGCCGTCACCGCCTTCGGGTCCCATATCTATAATATAATCCGCTGTCTTGATCACATCAAGGTTATGTTCGATCACGATCACCGTATTGCCGCCCTCGGTCAGTTTCTGCAGGATATCAACAAGCTTGTGCACATCCGCAAAATGCAGGCCGGTCGTAGGTTCATCCAGAACATAGATCGTTTTCCCGGTGCTGCGTCTGCTCAGCTCCGTGGCAAGCTTTACTCTCTGCGCCTCACCGCCGGAAAGCGTTGTGGAAGGCTGGCCAAGCCGGATATAGGAAAGCCCCACATCGTAGAGCGTTTCGATCTTTCTGCGGATGGACGGCAGATGCTCAAAGAAATGCAACGCCTCCTCAACGGTCATATTCAAAACATCATAGATATTTTTCCCTTTATATCTTACTTCAAGCGTCTCCCGGTTATACCGTTTTCCGTGACAGACTTCACAGGGAACATAGACATCCGGCAGGAAATGCATTTCGATCTTGATGATCCCGTCGCCCGAGCAGGCTTCACAACGTCCGCCTTTGACGTTGAAGCTGAACCGTCCCTTGCTGTATCCGCGCTCTTTGGCATCCGTCGTGGATGCAAACAGATCTCGGATCTGGTCAAACAAACCGGTATAGGTTGCCGGATTCGACCTTGGCGTTCTGCCGATCGGTGACTGGTCGATGCAGATGATCTTGTCGAGCTGTTCAATGCCCGTGATCTCTTTATGTTTTCCGGGGATCGTATGGGCACGGTTTAGTACCTTTGCAAGCTTTTTATGCAGGATCTCATTTACCAGGGACGATTTTCCGGATCCCGACACACCCGTTACACAGGTAAACACGCCCAGAGGGAAACGCACATCGATATTTTTCAGGTTGTTTTCGGCAGCGCCCTTAACCTCCAGATATCCGGTCGGTTTGCGCCGTTTTTTCGGAACCGGGATCTTCAGTTCACCGCTTAGGTATTTTCCGGTGACGGAATCTTTTGCGGCAATGATGTCCTCAATGGTACCGGAAGCGATGATCTCCCCGCCGTGTTCCCCTGCTCCCGGGCCGATGTCCACAACAAAATCCGCCGCACGCATGGTATCCTCATCATGCTCCACAACGATCAGGGTATTCCCGAGATCGCGCAGATCCTTAAGCGCAGAGAGGAGCTTTTCATTGTCTCTCTGATGCAGCCCGATACTCGGTTCATCCAGGATGTAGGCAACACCGACAAGCCCCGAACCGATCTGGGTAGCCAGCCTTATCCGCTGCGCCTCTCCGCCGGAGAGCGATCCGGTCGCTCTTGCAAGCGTTAAGTAATCGAGCCCTACCTGGATCAGAAATCCCAGTCTTGCTTTGATCTCTTTTAGGATCTGATGCCCGATCAGCAGCTGCTGCTTTGTAAAGGAAATGGCGTTGACCGTATTCAGCATATCCTTAACGGACATGGTGGTCAGTTCATAGATGTTCTTATCGCCGACCGTAACTGCCAATGCACCCTTTTTTAAACGCATGCCGCCGCATTCGTTACAGGGCGTGATGCGCATGAAACTTTCATACTCCGCTTTGGAACTCTCGGATCCCGTTTCTCTGTATCTGCGTTCCACATTCTTAAGGATCCCTTCAAAAGCAATATCGTATACGCCCACGCCACGCATACCCTTGTAATGCACTTTGATCTCATGACCGTCCGTTCCGTAGGCGAGTACATGATAAATTTCAGGCGGATAGTCTTCAAAAGGCGTATTAAGATCAAAATGATATTCTTCGGTCAGTGCTTTTAGCACCGCATAGGTAAAACTGGAAGGATCCGGACAGGACTGCCAGCCGGGCACCGTGATCGCACCGTCCATAATGCTTAAGGAGGGATCCGGAACGATCAGCTCCATATCAAATTCCATTTTGTATCCGAGACCCGCGCACACAGGGCAGGCACCGAACGGGTTGTTGAACGAAAAACTTCTGGGTTCGATCTCATCAATACTGATCCCGCAATCCGGGCAGGAGAAGCTCTGGGAGAACGTCAGCTGCTCGCCGTCGATCACATCCACATATACTAGACCGTCGGTCAATTCCATGACCGTTTCCAGGGAATCCGTTAATCGTTTTTCGATTCCCTCCTTTACGACCAGTCTGTCGACAATGATCTCGATATCATGCTTGATGTTTTTATCCAGAACGATCTCTTCGGAAAGTTCATACAGATTGCCGTCCACGCGGACACGGACATAACCGCTCTTTTTTGCACGGTCCAGCACTTTCTCGTGCCGGCCCTTTTTGCCGCGTACGATCGGCGCCAACAGCTGAATTTTGGTTCCCTCCGGAAGCTTTAAGACCGTATCCACCATCTGATCAACCGTTTGCTTGGCGATCTCCTTGCCGCAGTTTGGGCAGTGCGGCGTACCGATCCTGGCATAAAGCAGACGCAGATAGTCGTAGATCTCCGTAACCGTTCCGACCGTGGAACGCGGATTCCTGTTTGTCGACTTTTGGTCGATAGAGATGGCCGGCGGCAGTCCTTCGATACTTTCCACCTCCGGTTTTTCCATCTGTCCCAAAAACTGTCTCGCATAAGAGGACAGCGACTCCATATAGCGTCTCTGTCCCTCTGCGTAGATCGTATCAAATGCCAGACTCGATTTTCCGGAACCGCTTAAGCCGGTTAAAACGACCAGCTGGTCTCTTGGAATATCGATCGTGATATTTTTCAGATTGTGCTCATTCGCTCCGCGGATCCGAATGTATTTTTTCTCATTGCCCATATACAACCTCAAACGTTGTAAGCAAAAACTGCTCTCCCGTGTCGGCATCAACGGCGATCAGCTCGATCGGACCCTGTGCCATATAACGTCTCTGTACGCTGAACGAAAATTCGTCCAAATGATCAAATTCCGCCATCCGATGAAGCGCACAGTAATCCGCCTCCAGGTATTGTTCCGCCACATGTGCGTAGATATTGTACGTTTTATCGGGATCCGTCTTTTTGATCCTGCCGCTTAGGGAAATAATGTTTTCCCCGATCTCCGGATTCAGATACAGCGTGGTCTTATCCCTTCTCACGCCAACCGTGGACGTGACCAGATAGCTGATATCTTCTGTTTCTTTCAGTTCCGCCGTTCCCGGATAAGGCGGTTCATAGTAATAGTCGGTAAAATCGGTTGTGGTTACCATCTCTCCCATGATCGAACGCTCTGCGGTCTCAAAGATCACCACATCGGGGAACGTTAAGTTGACCATGTATTGCAGATAGTCATAATTCTGCCTGTGGATAAAGTAGACTTCCTTGAAGCGGTTGGTATAAAACCACACATAATTTGCGAAATAACTGTCCGTAAACACCAGGAGCGTCCGGTTATTTTCACAGTCCGGATTGATGTAATGCGAATAGAAATTCGTCGTCGTACATCTTAAGTAGGGTTCCAGATAAGCCGAAGCATCCCCGGCATGATCTTCCTTGAGCGTATAAAGCGGCACCTCTTCATTGATCGGGAATTTCGCCACATCCAATGTTTCCATTGTCGCATACGTTAAGTTATAATCATCCTCCGTAAGCGGCGGAATATCGTCAAACCACTTCCGCATCTTGTCATCGATCAGTTTATGACCGACAAAGGCACCGAATTCATTCCAATGTGTCGCATCATATTTCTTGTTATATACGATCTTCTCTTTCTTGGCTTCCGTCAGTTCTTCCGTCGGAATGATATAGTCCACATCCGTTTCGGAAAGTTTCGTACGCAAATGATCGACCACGCTCTCGTTATCCGTTTTCACATGGATGCTCTTCGGGAAGTATTCCGGATAGATCGTTTTTTTATCCGGACACAGGTAATAGATAAACGGGATGTTCTTGGAATCCAGGTAGTCCTTGGTCTGTTCCAAAAAAGTGACCATGGAATCCAGATATTCCGTATCCGTGTTCAGGCGCTGGTATCCCGCGATATAGGACGGCTCCTTAAAGTAGATATGCCCTTCCTCACCGTACATGAACAGCGGATGAACCATGACATAGAACAGCTTATCGTTGAGTTCGATGTAGGCTTCGATCGCCTCTTCGCGGAAGCCGATCCGGTCACTTAAATAGTTCTCGATCTCTTCTCTGGAAGACAGGTTCCACTGAAAGCCCGGCCA
This sequence comes from Lachnospiraceae bacterium, assembly GCA_017544705.1. GTDB lineage: Bacteria > Bacillota > Clostridia > Lachnospirales > Lachnospiraceae > UBA2868. The sequence goes on from JAFYDQ010000150.1 coordinate 25,553, forward strand.
CTCGGTCAGGCTTTTGTTGTCGATCTCCGATATTTGGTTTTCCTTCGTATTCAGGAAGATCATGGGAACGATCAGGATCGCCATGAACAGCACGATGAATACGATGTTTAGGACCTTGTTTTTCATGATCAGAATCTAAAGTAGATAAACGGATTATAAGTACTGTTTACGATGAACAACAGGCAACATACAAGCAGCAGCAAAAGCAGGATGCGTTTGATGATGCAGGTCACGCTTGCTGGCTGTGCCAGAGCGATCTCCGATACCCTGCAACCAAGACGCCGCGGGAGCACTTCCGCCCAGGGGATTGCCGCCAGCACCGCGATGACCAGGAAGAAGATCGTACGGTTATCCAGATAATATCTGGCACTGAAATCCGTATAGGAACCGACGCCGATATGCAGCATCTTCCCGATATATTCGATCGCCGCGGGCAGCTCTTCCAGCTTGAACAATACCCAGCCGAACATCACAACCAACATTGTATAAAGCCATTTGATAAATCCAGGCACTTTCACGGTAATGCCTTTCTTTCTGCCCACGCGCTCGATCAGCATGAACAGGCCGTGCCATAAGCCCCAGACAAGATAGCCCCAGGCCGCTCCGTGCCAGATACCCGTTGCCAGGAATACGATCAGCAGATGGATATAAACATTTCCCTTCCGGTTACCGCCAAGCGGGATATACAGGTAATCTCGAAACCAGGTCGATAAGGAAATATGCCATCTTCTCCAAAATTCCGTGATCGATTTTGAAATATATGGATAATTAAAGTTCTCCATGAAATGAAAACCGAAGATCCTGCCAAGTCCGATCGCCATGTCCGAGTAGCCCGCAAAATCATAGAAGATCTGCAGGGTATAACACAGGGCGCCGACCCATGCAACAGCAGTTCCCATATAGGCCGCCTCGCCGGCAAAGATCTTATCAGCCACTTCCCCGATCGTGTTGGCAAGCAGCACCTTCTTGGCAAGACCGATGATGAAGCGCTCAACGCCTTTACTAAAATCATCCGTTGTGACTTTTCTTTCTTTCAGGAAGTTTTTAATGTCCGTATAGCGGACGATCGGACCTGCGATCAGCTGCGGGAACATGGAAATATAGAGCGCCAAGTTGATAAAATTCTTCTGTACCAGGCTCTCCCTGCTGCCATCTTCATTCAGTTTTCCTTCCATACGGTAAACATCGATCACGTAGGACAAGCCCTGGAACGTGTAGAAAGAAATGCCGATCGGCAGTGCGATCTCCGGGATCGTAAGACCCGCATGAAACAGGTCATCCACGGTCTGCGCCAGAAGCGTAAAATACTTAAAATAGATAAGGATCCCAAGGTCGAACACGACCGCCAGGATCAGCATCAGCTTACGCCTTAGAGATCTTCCGGTCTCGCCGGCCACTGTGGAAGCGAGGCCTTTCTTTTCTTCACTGCGCGATGCCGCATAGATCAGCATACCGAACGCATAGTTTCCGATCACGGAAGCAAGCATCAGGAAGATATAGACGGGTTCTCCCCAGGCATAGAAAAACAGACTTCCCAAGAGAAGAAACAGATTCTTGATCCTCTTAGGAAGCACATAGTATCCGATCACCATGACCGGCAGAAATATGCATAAGAAAACAAGCGAACTAAATACCATATTGTTTTTCAGCGGCCTTCATCTTCTCGTAAGACCAACGTATGACTTTCATTCCTTTTTGTTTTTTCCCGCGCTTCATCAGGTCCTTGATCTGCATCAGATATTCCATGGTAACCTTCGAAGACAGTTTTGATTCGCCCGCGGGACGCGCCTGGAACTTATACGGGATCTCCACCACGGTCCGGTAGGTTCCCGTTGCAAGCACCTCAACCATGATCTTCCAACCGATCGGACGCATATCTGCACCGTCGATCACGGCTTTTCTGAACATAAACAGCCCGCTTGTCGGGTCTGTGATCTTTCTTAAACAAGGTAACAGAATCTTGCCGATATATCTGGCAACGCCCGATACCAGTTTCCGGTAGGGGCCGAGGCCTCCGTCCGATCCGCCGGGAATAAAGCGGCTCGGTACACAGAAATCTGCGCCGCTTTCCAGCACCGCATACATGGAGCGCAAAATCGCCGGCGGATGCTGCAGATCCGCATCCATGACAGCGATATAATCTCCGTATGCAAGCGAAAAGCCCTTCAGAACTGCCGTGGCAAGTCCTTTTTCCTTTGTGCGGTGTTCCATCCGGACGTTGGCATTTTCTTCCATCACTTTCCGGATCGCATCGGGTGTTTCATCCGTGGAGTCGTCCACAAAGATCACTTCATAAGGAATGCCTCTTAAAGCATAATCGATCTGATTGACCAGATTTCCCACATTCTCTTTCTCGTTATAAGTCGGTACAACGATGGAGATCTTGCTCACTTCATATCCTCCAACTGCTTACGCAGTGATAACATCTTATCGCGAAGCTCTGCTGCCGATTCAAAATCAAGATCCGCAGCAGCCTGCTGCATTTTCTTCTTCACCTGAGCGATCAGCTTCTCAAGTTCCTTCGCATCCATGGATTCCGGATCTTTTTCGAAGCGCATTTCCTCTTTGGCGATCTCTTTGGAGATACTGATCAGATCGCGGACCGCTTTACGGATCGACGTCGGTGTGATGCCGTGCTCTTCATTATATTTCTGCTGGATCATGCGGCGACGGTTTGTTTCAGAGATCGCATTACGCATGGAATCCGTCATGGTATCCGCATACATGATCACGTGTCCGTCCACGTTACGCGCGGCTCTGCCGATCGTCTGCACCAGCGAGGTTTCAGACCTTAGGAACCCTTCCTTGTCGGCATCCAGAATCGCAACCAGAGAGATTTCCGGAATGTCCAGACCTTCTCTTAACAGGTTGATCCCGACCAGAACATCGAATACATCCAACCGCATATCGCGGATGATCTCTGCCCGTTCAAGCGTATCCACATCGGAATGCAGATATTTGACACGGATCCCGACTTCCCGCATATATTCGGTCAGGTCCTCGGCCATCCGTTTGGTCAGTGTCGTGACCAAAACCTTGTTATGTTTGTCTGTTTCTTTGCGGATCTCAGAGATCAGGTCATCGATCTGTCCCTGCGTCGGTTTCACGACCACTTCAGGATCGAGCAATCCGGTCGGACGGATGATCTGTTCCACACGCAGAAGCTCATGTTCCGCCTCATAATCCGCAGGGGTTGCGGAGACAAACATCATCTGGTCTATTTTACCCTCAAATTCAGCAAAGTTCAAGGGTCGGTTGTCCTTGGCGGAGGGCAGACGGAAGCCATAATCGATCAGGGTTGTCTTTCTCGCCTGGTCCCCGTTAAACATGCCACGGATCTGCGGAATCGTCATATGAGACTCGTCGATGATGATCAGATAATCATCGGGAAAATAGTTCATCAGGGTATAAGGCGTGGCACCGGGCGCAAGCCCGTAGAGATGCCTGGAATAGTTCTCGATCCCGGAACAGAAGCCGGTCTCTTTAAGCATTTCAATGTCAAAATAGGTCCGCTCCGAGATCCGCTGCGCCTCAAGCAGCTTGTCTTCCCCTTTAAAAAACTTGACGCGATCAACCAGTTCCGCTTCGATCGTCTCGCATGCGTGGTTGATCTTCTCCGGTGCAATGACGTAATGCGACGCAGGGAAAACAGCAAAATGGCTCATGAGAGCCTTCTTTTCGCCGGTCAGTGCATCGATCTCCGTGATCCGATCGATCTCATCCCCGAAGAACTCGATCCGCACAGCCCGATCTGAATCCCAGGCAGGAAACAGTTCGATCACATCCCCGAGCACCCGGAATTTGCCACGGCTGAAATCCATCTGGTTGCGCTCATAATTGATATTGATCAGCTCCCGCACCACTTCATCCCGGTCCTTCTGCATTCCCGGGCGAAGGGATACGATCATGTCCAGATAATCCTGCGGGCTGCCAAGACCGTAGATACAAGATACCGATGCCACGACCACCACGTCTCTTCGCTCTGACAGCGAAGCGGTGGCCGACAGACGCAACTTATCGATCTCATCATTGACCGAAGAATCCTTTTCAATATAAGTATCCGTCGAGGGCACATAGGCTTCCGGCTGGTAATAGTCGTAGTAGGACACAAAATACTCCACGGCATTATTCGGGAAGAATTCCTTCATCTCCGAGTACAGCTGTCCCGCGAGCGTCTTGTTGTGCGCGATGATCAGGGTCGGCTTGTTCAGAGCCGCGATCACATTCGCCATCGTAAAAGTTTTTCCCGATCCGGTCACGCCAAGCAGGGTCTCAAACTGATTGCCCGCTTTGAAACCCTCCACTAATTTCTCTATGGCCTGCGGCTGGTCACCGGTAGGCTTGTAATCCGAGTGTAATTCGAAGTTCATTTTTCCTAAAACCTTTTATATTTATTATCTCATTGTTGTTTTGAAAAATACACGAAATCTTTATCACGTTTTACTTCCGTATATCCCAGTTTCTTATAAAACGCGTTGGTTCTGCTGTTCCAGATCGGTGTATCAAGCGTAATTTCCTTTACCGCCGGATATAAGGCTTCTATTTCCTGCATCATGAAAGCTCCATAGCCTTTTCGATGATTCTCCGGTCCGATAAAGATCCTGCCGATATTGAGCTTTTCATTATCCGGGAAAAGTACCGCTCCACCGATGATCAGACCGTCATCCACCAGTTTGTATAGATGTCCGGATCTGGCCATCTTCGTATGAAACGGAACCGACATATATCCCGGCGGTCCCGATTTTTCCATGGAACCGACTTCCACATCACTGTGAAAGGCCCGTCTCGAAATCCCTGTTATTGTTAAGGCATCGGATGTAGATGCCTGTAATAATTCCAAACCCATTGCAATACCTCCATATCTTAAAGTTGATACCTCATATCGCGATATCTGTGTTCTTTGTCCTTAAAGCCAACCTTCGCATAGATAGGATATCCGTCGTCTGTAGCAGAAAGGTCTACACGCCCCAGGCCTATTTTTCTTCCGTATTCAACAAGGTTTTCCAGCAATCTCGTACATAAACCTTTTCCACGATACGCCGGTTCCGTATATACACTTAATACCTCCCCATACAGGCCATTCAGTAATTTTGTATTGGCCGGCATTTCAATAATATGAAGATAGGCAACAGAAACGATCCTGTCTGCATCTCTTGCAACAAACGCGATCAACTCGGTGCCGAGTTTTCTTTCAAAATAATCCGGCAGCTGTGCTTCCATGCCTGCCCTCTCGTGATCGGAGACAGCGCCAAAATCATCCATCATATATGCGATACGCATACGTATCAATTCATTAATGTCTTCTTTTGTTGCTTCATCGAATACAATACTCATCAAACGATCCTTTCTAAACTGCACGATCATCAGGTTTTTCTTTTTACATTGTTACCCGATCGTGAAGCTTTCCGTTTTCAGATCACAATAGTATCTTCCGCTTTCGGCAGTAAACTTAAGGACACAATAGTCCGGATCCGTAATCCCGCCCTTATAGAACATGGTGTCTCCTTTTTTCCAGATCAAATCTTTTGTCTCCTGATCGGTCAACACTTCCATTTTGCCTTTCAGCATAACGCCTACATACCTGATCAGACCTTTATGATAGAAATAGATACAGGCGTTGGGATTGTTCATGTACTGTTTTACTCTCATGGAAGAGGTGTTTGTTGAAAAATAAAAACTGTGTAAGCCTTCCATCTTCCTCGGCTTTAGCATGGCTTTTACATTCGGAAATCCCTCTTCATCAACGGAGCAGATAAATGCAACCTTTTGCTTTCTGATAAATGCCGCTATCTTTTCGTTATCCATATCACTTTTCCCCTGTCGCCTTTATTGCCCCAAGACAATGGATTCTGACCACCCGGTTACGATCGGTTTCAGCAATCTTCTGCAGCTGTTCCAAAAAAGGACGAACAAACTCCGGTCTGCGCTTACCCAGCACGCGGAATATTTCCGGTGCTTCCATCCTCACTTTGTCATCAGCATCGTACAACAGTTTCTCAAATATCGGCATATGATCCACATATATGTCAGGAGTATTTGTGGCTATGTTTTCTGATGCCCAGATGAAACTCAACCTGACTTTAGGCTCATCGTCTTTGGCAAAACGGAACAGATCATTCCAATAGGGTTCGATCAAACGATAATCAGCTCTTCCGATCCTGCCGAGCGCATTGACCGCACGTTCCCTTAGCAGTGGTTTCTGACTGTCGCAGAAGGGCGCTATATCAGAAACCGATCCTTCCACCGAAAGCGGGAATTCCAATCCCATCTCACCGAGAAGCCATAACGCTTTAGCCTGTATTTTTTCAGACTCATTATCAAGAAGAGAAGAAACATACGGAATACTTTCTTCCCACTTACTTTTATCCTTTGTCAGTATTCCAAGTTCTTTATATAATTCCGATTCGCCCACTCCATCATCTCCTTATGATCTGTCTTACTGAAACCACAAGAAGCGGTACATACATAAATAGCAGATTCAGTCTTTCCCACAGGCCTTCATTGTTTATGACCGTATTCGAAAACTCCGGTTTATCTGACATAACAAACAGAACAAAGAAAGCCAAACGAGACCAGAAGATCTCCGGCCATCGCAATGACAAGTGCGTACCATCCAAACTTAACAAACTTCTCCATCAGATTCATCAGTACTTAATCCTGTCCGTTCATCAGATCATGCAATGTATCCTGCGTATCCACCGGTGTCCAATGACCCTCTACACATATTTCCGGACCGATCTTTTTGATCGTATCGGCGAGTTTCTCACAAAGGTCAGCCCTTTTGATCCCTGCAAAGAAATCTTCGCAGGTAGCATCACCCAGGAATATTGTTTTGTCATCTTCCACATAGATCAGGGTTGAATCATCTGTGTGCGGCGCCTCCGCTTCGATAGCCTTAACCTTTACACCACCAAGGTCAAGTATGATCTCTCCTGTAAAAATCATATCTGCAGGTTTTACAATTACCTTAGCGTCCCCGCCGTATTCTCTTCTGATGCTTTCATGGATCGCAAAGAATTCATCGGGCCCGTTCTTTTCGATTTTTTCCTTCCATTCCAAAAGGTACTTGTTTGTTTTTTCATTAGCCAGGCAAAGCCCGTTTACGGCATGCATCCCAAAAGTATGGTCCCAGTGCCAATGCGTGAGAACCGTTACGGCCGGTAGCGGCAGGTTTTCATTTTTGAGTAATGTATAGAATTCCCCGGTGTGCGCCGCGGAGTGGCCGGCGTCAATTGCAAGGCTAAAGTTGTTGCCCTTCACATAGCAGAGATTCGGACGATCCCGTTCCGTTTCAAAAGGCATATACCATATATGTTCACTCAGTCGTTTTAATTCCATATATAACCTATCCTATGATACCTTTATATTGTTCAAACAACTCATGCGTGTATTCTTTCTTCATATCCGACTCTCTGACAATCTTCCATAATGCCGCTGCCGCCTTCAGCCGTTCACCATATATTTTTGTTGCTTCATCCGCACAAAAGTCTTTTACAAACCTGTTCCATTGCAGCGCAGATTTATCATAGGTCGCATACGTTCTTTTCCCATAGTAGACATCCAACAGGTCTCCAAGCGTAAAGCTTTTATCACCGCTTTCCTTAACCGCCTTAGCCGTGGCAACCATATCCACATTGAATTTGAATTTTTCTTCTCCGGTCTGCTGCCGAAAGAACTCTCGGAATCTATTTCCGAATGTGAAACCGCATTCGATCAGGCCGGTATGCAAAGTTAGTTCGGAGACGGTTCTCTTCTGCGCCCTTGCGCGTTTCGTATTGTCAGGCAGAATCTTCTCTCCCGAAAAATAAGCCGCGATCACCTTGTTCAATTCAATCTTACTGCCGTAAGCCCTAAGGCCGTGATTTTTACAGATTTTGATCAGCTCATCTCTGTACCAGTAATACTTACTGAATTCTTCATAGTCCTTAATACTGTCAAATTCAGGTCTCATAACATTTTCTCTTTATTCCAAATACATCACATAGATCTGGCAGGGATTCTCATCTCCCCACAGTTCCCTTATAACCTCAAATTCCTTAAATCCACAAGACAGATAAAAGCGGTTGGTGATATCGTAATCTTCATACACGCCCATTTGCACTGTTTTTACCTGCAGGAACAAATACCCTTTTTCTTTGGCGATTCGCTTTGCCTCTTCAAACAGTTTTCTGCCAATCCCTTTGTGATGATAGTCCTTCAGTACCCCCATGACCGCCAGTTCCACGGTTTCTTTTCCCGTTTCCTTTAAGCAAAGAAATCCCACATAATCCCCGTCTTCTTTTGCAGCCAGAAAAATCTGATCTGCACTTTCCGAGATATATTTCTCCCTGCTCTCATCGACCTCAAACCAGTCTCTTAATGCTTCGAGAACCTTTCTTGCGATAGCCTTTTTCGCATTTGCATCCGTTATCTGTTCAATCATCGTTAATTCCTCTGCTCTCCCTACGCCAAATATCGTCTTAGCAAGTATTTGCTATATGAATAACTCCATGTCGATACGGGTCCAGGTACCAAACGGCATTTTGCATTCACTCCGGCCACACTCCCTGAAGCCTGCCGCTTCATAACAACGCCTTGCACCCTCATTATTATCGAATACTCCCAGATCGATCCTCAACGCAGAAAAATGCTCCCGTACATATGCTATTCCAAGCCGGAGCATTTCTTTTCCGTACCCTTTTCCCCTGCATGAAGGATTTACGATGACAAAGCCAAATCGAACAGAGCTGTCATCGTCTTCTCTCGGATACCTTATGATGAAATGACCTATGACATCTCCATGATCGTCCACCGCCGTGAGCGGATAAAACCGTCCCGTCTCAACCTGCGGCGCATAGTTTTCATTTATGTCGTCACCCGAAAGCGGATATTTGTTAATCCTGTCGGCAGACCATTTGTATAATTCTTCCTCTGACCGAAGCCATCCGGCTATGATTGCGCCATCTTCTTTTTTATAATTTCTCAGTAACATTTTTTCTGCTTCCCTTAATTTACAGGTCAAATAAACTCATCTGCGGATATGGATCCGGCAGTTCCCGCATAAATTTAAAACACGCATCCGGCGTTGACAGGATCCCGTTCTCCCTGCAGATCCTTTGGAATACTTCCATCAATTCTTTTGCATTCGGGCTTTGCAACTCATACGCATTCCCGTACCGTTTGATGTAGCGCTCCTTCATTCCCGGAAAATGTTGATCAAGCGCTGCATAATAGTATTCCCGGTCACCTTCCCGAAGGGTCAGTCCCATGCCGAAATCAATAATACCCTTTACCCCAACTTTAACACATTCGTTAAGGATTGCCATAACGTTTTCTGCTGTATCGTTGATGAACGGCAGGATCGGCGTAAGCCACACAACCGTTGGAATTCCTCTCTTCTGCATCTCCTTGAGCACTTCGATACGGCGCTTCGTATTGCAGACATTTGGCTCCAGGATCTTGCACAGGTCATCATCATAGGTTGTAAGCGTCATTTGCACCACACATTTAGCAGAACGGTTTATTTCATCCAATAAGTCGATATCCCGCAAGATCAGGTCAGATTTTGTCTGAATGGCAACACCGAATCCGTTCTCCAAAATGATTTTCAGGCACTTTCTTGTGAGCTGTAATTCTTCTTCGCAGTGCATATACGGATCCGACATCGCGCCCGTTCCGATCATGCTTATTTTTCTTTTCGATTTCAGTGCTTTTTCCAAAAGTTCCGGTGCGTTCTGCTTCACTTCAATATCTTCAAAGGGATGTGTGAACTGATAACACTTGCTCCTGCTGTCACAGTAAATACAGCCATGACTGCATCCCCGGTAAATATTCATTCCATAATATCCACCGCTGCCGGTCAGGATTCCTTTTGCATCCACAAAATGCATCTTACCATCTCCATATCATCCATTTCCCTGTTCTCGGCTAACGTTTCTTATTAGGCAGTTCTGCCCACATGCTTTCAACCAGATCCCGCAGGAATTCTTTATTCTCAACATCATCCACAAGGATCATTTCTTTCGCACCTTCATATGGCTGTTCCCTGGCCGCATCCGGCATCATGGACGAAGCCGTCTTCGTGGGCTTTACCAGAAAACGGTCATCATAAATGCCGCCGAATACCTTGCCGCGATAATACAGAACATACTCCCCCATCATCGCACGATAGGAAATCTCGTTAAGCTCTGAGAGCTGATCCAATATAAAATCCAAATAGTCTTTCCTTGATGCCATGGTGACCTCCCTATCCGTTGACCAGTTTCAGGAACTTCTTATCATTCATTTGCTCATTTGTAACATACTTTCCATCATGGAACAAGGCGTAATTCGTGACCGGTGTCGGCGCATTCTGTGCACTTTCCCTGCTCTCAAGATGAACCGCCCGGAAAGGAATATGATTCTCTTTGGCGGTCTGTTCTACGATGGGCACATACTTTGCATTGAATGGACACTGGCTCGTGTAGTACAAAACATAGCCCGGCTCATCAATGCGCGGATGCTTGGCACATTCCTTAAATTTCGGAACCTCTGCTTTTTGATCAAACGGCAGATACATCAGCTGTATACCGTTATCCGCTTCATCGCCCACAAGAAAGCCCTTGTACTTTAGGAACTTCGGATCCGCCAAAAACGGCATCTTCTTCGCCGCGCACAAAATGCACAGTCCCTTCTTTCCCTTTTCCTTACTGTCCGCAATGCAGGCATTCAGCAGATCCGAAGAGTACCCATGCCCTTTAAATGAACCGGACACCCACAGGCAGTCGATGTACATATACCCGTCTGCCTTGATCGGCACCCAGGCATTTTCTGCCGGAATATATTCGATAAAGCACTTGCCACGCTCTGTGCTCTTTAAGAAAACAAGCCCTTCATCAAACCGGTCAAAAAGCCAGGTTTTCTTGGAAGACACCTGCACATCCTTATTGTTGGAGATTGCACAACAAATGTGTTCCTTCTCCAGATTTTCCTTTGTAACCCTGATGTATTCCATACTTACCTCCCTGCGTCCTTCTCTTCAAAAGGTTTGTTCCAGGAACCGATCTCGATCAGATTTCCTTCCGGATCGGCAATATAACACGTCCTCTGTCCCCATGGTTCCAACTCCGGCGTAAGAACCGGTGTTGCTCCGTTCTCAACTGCGTTCCTGAAAGCGGTATCAACTTCATCAAAGGTATCGACATAAAGGGCCAGCTCAAAGTGGCCGTTTAAGCCCTTCACATACTCATACCGGCGGCTTGTCATCTTTTCAAAATCTTTCCTGCCGTACAGCAAAAACAGCGTCCCGTCCTTCACCAGATATACATTGGAAGCATCCTCTGCTTCCTTGATCTCAAATCCCAGCACATCCCTGTAAAAGCGGATCATTTTTGCCATATCCTCAACCAATAATCCAAAACCGTCTAACCTCATAATAGCGTATCCTCCTTGTACATTGTTGTCATTTTCTGCGCCATAACAACAATTCTTTCTCTGGCCTCTTTCGGTTCCAGCACTTCCGCCTTATCCGCAAAAGTCAAAAGCCAGGTGATCAGATTCTCCATATCCGTATAATCCGCTGTAAATAGAAGCCTGCCATCATCCATCTCCGTAAAGCACGAAGGCCCAAACTCTTCTACCAGCCGCCACTTCTGATCCGGTTCAAATAATGCCTTCACTTTGATCTCACCGGGAAAGATCTGTTCATTTGAAAGATCCGGTACCGGCACTTCCCGGTTTCCGTTAAAGGGTTTAACATGAGCGATCCGGTCCATCCGGTTCAGCTTAAACAGTCTGAAATCATTTCTTAAGAGGCAGAAGCCGTATACATACCAGCTTGCCCATTTGAAGATCAGATAATACGGTTCGATCTCCCTTTCCGTCTCTCCGCCCGGCGAATAATACCGGAACCGGATAGTCTTCTTAAGCCCGATCGCATCCTGTATCGTTTCGATCTTCGGTGCCAGCGAGCCACGGTTCCATGATGACAGATCGATCAGAATGGAGTCCCTGCCGTTTACAAGCGCTGAGGATCCTGCCTGGATCTTTTCCATGAGTTGTCCGTAGTAACTGCTTCCGCTCACGCTGTCAAGGCTCCTTAGCCCGGCAAGGATCATCTGCATATCTTTTGATGTCAGGATCGTCCTGTCCATCCGATAGCCGTTCATGATACTGATCCCGCCGCCGGTTCCCTGCGCTGTCTGTATGGGGATTCCTGCCTTACACAGATCCTCGATATCCCGATTGATCGTCCTTCTCGATACCTCAAACCGCTCTGCAAGCTCCGGTGCTGTTGTTTTCTCTTCCTGCAGCAGTACGGAAAGGATACCGATCAGCCTGTCTATCTTCATACCCGGGTAGTTCCCCCTCTCATGCTTTATCATACCCGATATAACATGACATCAGTATGTCATGTTTATTATAGCAATGACATATTTTTTTACAAGCAATCCGCAGGCGGGATGTAAACAGAAAAGACCGCTGACAGGATGTAATCTCCATCAGCGGTCATAAACGCCACGAAATATTTATCCGAAGATCTGTCCCGGCAGCTTCAGCTTTTCTTTTGGCGGAAACGCCTTGTCAAACGCTTCCACGTCTTCATCCTTCACATAGTAGCCCTGCGGCGTCTGATACACGCCGGTCACATCATTCAGGTATCCCGGGATCAGCTCCTTGCAGAGAAAGAAAGAGGAATCGGCATCCTCGGGCAGGTCATGATACCGGATCCCGAACTTACTTGCAAAGTCAAAGCCGCTCTTTCCGTAAAAATCAATATTGCCCTCAAACAGAACGGCCCCAAAGCCCATCTCTGCAGCTTTTTCCAAAGAGTAATCCAGTATCGCCTTCCCGTAACCCTTACGCTTCAGTTCCGGTATGATCCCGATCGGTCCCATCGTGAGTACCGGGATCGTTCTTCCATCATCCGCCTCGATGATCGTCTTCATGAACATGTTCTGTCCGATCAGTTTTCCGTCCTTGTCCATTACAAAATCCAGTTCCTTCACAAATGCCGGATCATCCCTCAGTACATGGATCACGTAATGCTCACTGCAGCCCGGACGGTAAACATTCCAGAATGATTCTCTTACAAGATTCTCAACAATCCTGTAATCCTCTTCTTTTTCCAATCTAATCGTATAATCGTTTGTATTCATTTCATTTCCTTTCTTAAAATAATCCCTCAAAATATACCCTTTCTCCTAACCAAAAGCAAGCCCTTCAAAACCAAAAGGGTCAGACAGATCATTCCCGCATACGGCTGTCTCGTCAGAATGAACACTGCCGCACCTGCTATGGAAAGCACCATACCCGTAACAATACGATGCCGATTCCAAAGCGGCTGATCAAACCGGCTGATGACAACACCGCAGATCCCGTTCAACACCGTTACACCGATCAAGGCAAAAAACAAATCTTTGATCCATGCACTTAAGCCCGTGATCGCATATATTGATACCGAAGCGGGATGATCTGCTCCGTTTCCAAACACCGGCAGGAACAGTAACAATCCCAAAAAGATATCCAGCATGTTGCAGATCAGTGATATATACTTATCCACGCATTCTTTCTTCTCATCTTCTGCTGCAGAAATGATCTCTTCCGTGCAGATCAGCTCATCGATCGATACGGAGAAAAATCTCGATATTTCCTTCAGCGAATCAAGATTCGGATAGCCGCGTCCCGATTCCCATTTTGATATTGCTGTTCTTGAGACAAATAGCGCTTCTGCCAGTTCTTCCTGTGTCAGAGATCTCGCTTTTCGCAGTTCCTGCAGTTTTTCATTAAACTCCATCTTTACTCCTATCGGCTTTCTTTGCCTTATCCGTACACATCACAGCTGACCGGTACAACATATAAAGTCCCACACTTAACAATATGGAACCAATGATATCCGTCGCCCAGTGTACCCCTGAGATCAGTCTCCCGATCACCATAAATGCTGAAAAGATGATCACGAACATCGCAACCGTCTTTCTGATGTTCGCATTGGAAACTCTCCTGTTTGTCTGGAACAGCAATGTTGGCATCACGCTCAGAACCAGTAGTGTCGTAGATGACGGATAAGATGCTTCCAGTCTTCCCTCTATCAGAACAGGCCTGTAATTGACCGGGATCATCTCAAAGATCAAATAGCAGGCTATGACAAGCACATAGTATACTCCCAATAACAAAATATCCGGATCAACCCGGAACAGACTGCGTCTCTTGATCAGCTGCACCAGCCCCGACACACCGAAGCACAGACAGATCAATATGGGAACAAGTCCCAGCCAGTCCGTGATTGTATAGATCGTCATGTGCACACCGGTCAACTGATGGAACCATACATTAAAAGCAGCAAACCCGATCTTCGTTCCATTCTGCCCCGCAGACTGCACATCGACGTGCCGGATCAAAACAGTCCACAGAGCAAATA
>JAFYDQ010000020.1 GCA_017544705.1 Lachnospiraceae bacterium
AGGACTCAGCGCATGCAAATTTGCGGTTTGCCGCTGATGCTTCGCCTGCATCGACAACCCGCAAAAGCGCTTTGTTACCATCGTGTGTCTTCGACACACGATAAATCATCGTCGCCAGCTGCCCCTTGCTGAGTTCAGATACAAATCGCTCTTCGGCCTCTCCGAATGTATGCGTAACAAGAAACGCGGATTTCTTCGTGAAGATCTCACCGGAATGTATGACCTGCTCATAAAGCGCCGCCGCTTCCTTTCGCTCGTCAAACGCAAACCCTGCCATCTGTTCGTAAAACACATCAAACTGCCGCTGTTCGCTGACATGGCTGATGCTGAGACCCTGCAGACCGCCGCTTGTCAAACCGCCCGCCGCACCGCCGCTTGCGCCGCCCGCGATGCCTGTCATGCAATAAACGGAAACCGGAATGTTAGCCTTGCAGAAATACAGGGTGAGCGCAAGCACGGTCTCAAGCATCTTGTTTTCCACCGGGAGATAATCCTCGATGCCTTGATTTTGACGCTTCGGATTCAGGATGACTGCGATGCCCTGCTGCTGCTCGCCGATGCGCTCCCGCACCATGAGTTTGCCGCTTGCGGCGGTGGCATTCCAGTGCATGAAACGGATGTCATCACCGGACACATAATCCCGCACAAGCACATCCGGCTCGTGGCGGTTGGCATGGGATTCCCGCGCGGCGCTTAATACATGCGCGGCACTTTTCAGCTGCGCAACCTGCACAATATTCGGCTTGACCATGACGCGCAGCGGTTCGCGGTTATGATAAGTGATCGTGAACAGTCTGAAAAAATCACGGGCCACGATTTTCTTGATCCCGATATCGTATTCCCCGCGGTATTTGCAGACGACCTTTGTCTGCCGCCTGATGCCGGTTTTGGGAAGCAGTTCGTATTCGGTCTCATCGGACAGGCCCGCGATCGAGGAAAACGTCGAATAAAACAGCACACGGATGCCGGCAAATGCCATCAGGCCTTCATTTTGCAGGGTAAAGTAAAAATCGGACGTGCGGTTTGCGATGACGGCTTTGCCTTCGAGCCGCTGGTAGATGCGAAACTGCAGGATCACGAGCGTGAGATAGAGCAGCGAGATGACGGGGATTAGCGTAAGCACGATAAAAAACCCGTACGAAACCGCACCGCCGTAAAAGGATATGGCGATCAGCGATAAGATCCACAATAAGAGCAGAATGATGCGGTTTCTTCTCATCTGCGGGATTACTCCATGGGAATTTTGACTTTTACGACAAGTCCTTTGATGATGCTGTCGGTGTCTTCCTTGCCGATCTTTGCGTCAGACGTCAAAATCAAACGATGACGTAATACCTGCACAGCCACGGCTTTGACATCGTCGGGACGGACAAAATCTTCGCCGCAAAGGAATGCGTGTGCACGGGAAGCGGCCACCAGGCTTAAAAACGCACGCGGGCTCGCGCCCATGACAAAGCGGTTCTCGTGTCTTGTCGCATCGATGATCTCCTGCGCATAACCAAGCACCGCATCACTGACGTGCACGCTTTTCACGCGTTCTTTGAGTGCCACGATCTCCTGCGCGCTGCAGACCGGCCCGGCTTCCTCGATTTTTACATCCTTTAAAAAGTTCTGCGCCATGTGCAGTTCTTCGTCTGCGACAGGATAGCCGATGCCAAGCTGCATCATGAAGCGGTCCATCTGCGCTTCCGGCAGCGGATAGGTGCCGAGAAACTCGACCGGATTCTGCGTGGCGATGACCATAAAGGGCTGCGGCAGCGGATAGATGGTCCCATCGACACTGACCTGGCCCTCCGCCATGGCTTCCAAAAGCGCTGCCTGCGTTTTGGGCGAGGTGCGGTTGATCTCATCTGCCAGGATCATCTGGTGCATGATCGCGCCCTGTTTGAACTCGAATTCGCCGGTCTTCATGTTGTATACAGAAAGCCCGATGACATCCGTCGGCAGCGTATCCGGCGTGAACTGGATGCGCGCAAAACTGCAGTCGACCGCTTTTGCAAGCGTTCTGGCAAGCGTCGTTTTGCCGACACCCGGCACGTCTTCGATGAGCACGTGCCCGCCGGCAAGCAGACAGGTCAGCACGTCCTTGACGACCGCTTCTTTGCCGACAAAGTACGTGTTGATCTGCGTGCGTAAGTTTTCGATGATCTTTCTGTCTTCCATGTTATTCTACAACCGTGAACTCGAGGACCGGTGCCTTGTCGGCATCCTTCTGGTACTGCACGTAGAGCACGTCAGCGTCTTCGGGCAGCTCTTCAGGACCCGCGTCATCGGCCTCAAACTCGTTGCTCTCACGTAAGAAACCGGTATACTCCAGTTCCCCGTCGTCATTTTCATATTCGTTGATGTATTCCTTGACCATGAGGCCGCCCGGATCCTTGGAAATGCAGTCTGCCTCATAGATATGCTCCGAACAGCAATAGAGCAGCCCGTCAAAAACGCGGATCGGATAGCCTTCCTCGCCGAATGCATTGCCGAGGTTTGCGATCGACTCTTCGCCGGGCCATTTGCCGTATAAGTAAACCGCCGTTGCGGCATTCTTTCCGTCAAAATCACACACCTCGTCGGTGATCGCAAGCAGCTCTCCGTCATATCCGAGCAGCTCGATATATGCGTAGCCATCACCTGCGCTCAGGTAGGAAATGATCTCGTCGAAGCTTTCGAATTCGCTTAATCCCGTATCCTCTTCCACAAAGCTTGAAGGCATGAATTCGTCCATCGGTGCCATTGCTTCCACGACCGACTGGATATCAAAACCGTCAAGGTCTTCTGCAACGGTTGATAAGCTGTAGGCAATGCCGATCTCGTAATCAAACCAGGTGGCAAGGTCCGCGAACTCATCCTCGCCGGCGTAACGGCAGAAATGCGCCATCATCTCGCCGCCGCCCCAGGTTGCAAGCGGATAATCGCCTTCATCGTCCCAGGTGTAGTACATGCCGTCGATCGGCTCATGATCCTCCGCGCAGCACTGTGCACGCGCACAGAAGCTTAATCCGTCATAGTCAAAATCACACTCAAACAGCGGTCCCGGGAAATCCGTACCGGTGTCCATCTTGTGCCATTCCACATTGGTGGCATCGTTGGGGATCTGGAAAAGCCTCGGAATATATTCGATCGCTTCTTCTTCCGAAGATTCCACCCACGGATTTGCCATGCCGACTTCCGCTTCCTCATCGGATGCCTCTTCCGGCTCTTCCGGCACTTCTTCCTGTGTCTCCTGCGGCTGCTCGTCCGGTGCTTTGGTATCGGATCCGCCGCACGCAGTAAGGCTTAGGGCCATCAGTCCTGCCAGGATCAAACTGACTGCTCTCTTTTTCATAATATTTTCCTCCACAATTCTTATTTTAATGCCGAAAAACAGCGTGCCTGCTGCCGTCCGGCCTGCACACCGTTTAGTCAAGCAGGTCGCGGATCGTCTCTTCCCACTCGCTTCTGCTATGGCTGCCGACGAGCTCATCACCGATCTGCTCGCCGTGTGAATCAACAAAAAATGTCACCGGAATGTAATCGGAATTGATATATTCATTGAGCTCATCCGTTGCGACAACAACCGGATAATCCACATCCAACTCCGCCACGATTTCTTGTGCATCTATTAATGCTTCTTCATCAAAACGGCCGCCGGGATAGACGATATCACAGGTCAATCCGATGATCTCAAAGCCCTGATCCTTATACTTGCGTTCAAGGTCCGCCAGATCCGGCATCTCCTGAATGCACGGTCCGCAAAACGTGCCCCAGTAATTGATCATCGTGACTTTGTTATCAGAGATCAGGTCGCCTAAGAGGTACTCGTTTCCGTCCAAATCTTCTACCGTAAAACGCATGATCTCGGCGTCGTCGCTGTAGTCGTGGTCGGCATCTTCGTCGTTTGTAGCATCAACGTCCACGTCTTCCTCTTCGTCGACATCTTCCTCGACGTCTTCGTACGCCTCATCTTCCATGAGCGCGGAATTTAGTCCGCCGCATCCTGTTAGCACCAGCACGCCCGTCATTAGCAGCGCAATAAGTAGTTTTTTCATCACATATCCTCCTGAAAATTTATATGTCACCAGGTCCTCCCTGATGTTCATCCGTCCTCAGATCCTGATCGTGAGTACATTAAGTCCCAGGATATTCTGGTAATTGATCTCATCGGTCATCTTATAGATCATGCGGATCCCGATGTTCTTGGCAGGATCGTCAGCCGATGTGCCGTCGCCTTCCAGTCTCTTATGCGGATCAAAGGCTTTGCAGTCGTCTTTGATGCGCAGAATGACGTCATCGTTTTTATGGACGACGCGGATGTCGATCGAGTGATTTTTACGGTCCTTGGAAAATCCGTGCGCGACCACGTTCCCGGCCATCTCTTCCAAAGCGAGTGCCGCATAGTAGGAGCGCTTGCCGTCGATGCCGCGCTTTGCACAGAAATCCTGCACGGACTGCGCGACCTTTACCACCTCTTCCATGTTATTCACGCTTAAGTCCATGCGCTCCTCTTCCGATACGCCAAAATCATCCGGGATCACCATGAGTTCCTCCACATTCTTAGGGAACTTCTTATGCCTGATGATCGCATAACCCCAGATGATGATCGTGGTGATCACGCCGTTGATCACATTTGCGATATAGACACTGTTCATGCCGACCGATTTGATCAGGATCGCCGTAAATGCGGCAACGCCGACCACACCGTCCATAAAGGAAAGCAGATTGACCAGAATCTGTTTGCCGGATGCCTGCCCGTAGCAGGTAAAGTGCATGCAGATGATGCTAAGCGGCATGGAAAGCGGTAAAATCCTGAAGCCCCAGACCGTCATCATATAAACGGACATGGGATCGGGATCGTAATCATAATACAGCATCGCCAAAGGTTTTGCGCAAAGGATGATCGCCGCACAGATTGCCAGCATGAACGGCAGGAATTTATAGAACATGTTACGCATGACGTTTACCAGCGTTTCGCGGTCTTCCTCACCGATGCTGATACTGATCAGCATTCTGGATACCGCAAGCATACCGGTCGGCAACGCCCAGCCGATACGGAGCAGGGTATCCGATGCCGTAAATGCGGAAATGCCGACGGAGCCCAGTCCCGCAAACGCATATGCATTCAACAGCGCATTGACGATAAGCCCGCGTGCCGTCTGATAACCGAATGTTGCAGCCCCGGGAAAACCGATCTTGACGATCTCCCAGGTTTCCTTAATGTGAAAATGCTTTGTAAAAAACCGTACCGGTGCTTCTTTTGTAAAATAGAACTGCGCCTGAATGATGAAAAAGACCCACAATCCGATCGCGGATGCCAGTGCCAGTCCGAATGCCTGCAGCCCGAGTCTGACCACCAGCACATAATTCATGATCACGTTGACCACAATATAAGCAAGGCTTGCCGATGTTGTCCGGCGCATTTTATTTTCAAGGGACAAAAAGGACGCCAGCTGGTTGCCAAGGAGCAACGGGATCAGGCCGATCGCCTGACCGAGCAGATAGGAATCAAAATACGGCTTCACTTCCTGGTCCGTTGTCATGAAACCGGTCAGACCGAATGTACCGCAGATCACAAACAAAATGATGAAGAACGCCGCCACGCCGAACGCCAGAAGATTCGATAGGGTAAAAATCCCCTGTACGTTCTCTTTTTCATTGCGTCCCATGTACTTACCGCAGATGATCGTGGAACCGCCGACCAGCATCATGCTGAGTGCCGAGATGAACATATTGATCGGGTTGTAGAGACCGATCGCCGTCATCGCATCGATGCCGATGCAGTTGGTTGCAAACAGGGTAGAAATGATGCCGTTCACCGAGCTGACCAGCGCTAAGAAAAACTGCACCGGCAGGAGCCTAAACAACAGTTTGGAAACCAGTTGCATGTTGGATTCATAGGTCAGATTCTGCTCGTTCATACTTCCTCCTTGTTGCCCAAAATGGACCTTTGGGGTTTGCCTGTTCCGAAGGAACATGGCCTACGGGGTTAGGGGTTCATTTTTCTTCCCGGTCCTCGACTTCGCGGAACTCGCCGTCCACCGCATTGTCCGTGCGAAGGATCTCATCTCCGATCGCTTTGACGCCTGCATCTTCGTCCGCATCGTTTCCGCTGCGCGCAGTGTCGTTTCCGCTCACGGAACCGTTTGACGGATCGTCGCTTACGTCTGCTCCGTCTGCGTCCGCGTCTTCCACTTCGATGTCGGCACTGCCGCCCTCATACATACCGTTCATAAACAGATATGCGGAATGTGCGATCACAGCAATTGCGCATATCACAAAAACAGCAAGAATGATCGCAAGAAGAGCGGGGCTGATGGAACCCGCATCGCGGGTCTGATAAAGCGAATAACACAAATATAATAAGTATCCGCCGATCGCTACACGGATCAGCAGCATGATCTTTGTGGGAAAACGGGAATTACGTCTCATGGTCATCTCCTGTGTGGATTCATATTAGATAATATTATACCATAGCACAGCCAAAAACGTATTTCTTTTTCAGTTGTTTTTGAAGCCTTCGCCAACGACTTCATTGGATTCCATGATCACGAAAAAGCAGTCCGGATCCACCTTTTTGGCAAGCTTCCTGATCCCGTACATCTGCTTGTTGTTGCAGGCACAGAAGACGACGTCTTTGTTGTCTCCGGTGTAACTGCCGATACCGTTTAAGATCGTCGAGCCGCGGTCCGTCGTAACGGAAATGGCATCGCACATCTCCTGGCCTTTGTCGGTTACGATGAGTGTGACTTTGCCGCTTGATGTACGGTACAAAAGCTTGTCGACGACGATTGCGATGATGACCGCGATCATCGTCCCGTAGATCAGACTGTCGATGTCTTTGTAAACAAAGGCGGTGCCGGCAACCACGACGAGCGCATCCAGCACAAGTACAATATTCCCAAGCGACACATGCGGGATCTTCTTGCGGATCGCCATCATCAGGAAATCCGTGCCACCGGTCGAGGATTCGCGCATGTAGATCAGCGCATAGCCGATGCCCGAAACTGCCGCACAGCAGACCGCCGCTAACAGCTTGTCGCCCTGATACACCGGGAAGAGCGGCGCGACCGTATCGATGATCACCGACGTGATTGCGATCGATTTTAGGGATTTGATGAAAAATCGCCTGCCCATCTGTTTAAAGCACAACAGCGTTGCCGGAATGTTCAGGATCAGCACCGTCAACCCGATCGGAAAGCGGAACAATTGGTAAAGGATCAGCGCAACCCCGTTGAACCCGACCATCGGGAAGCCCTGCGCCGCCGCAAAATTATACACTCCCGCCGCGATCAGGCAGCCCGCGATCAGATCCACCACAATATCGATCAGCATCTCCTTCACACTGATCTTCTGCGACAGATACTTAAGCATCGAGCGTCCCGGCAGGGTCTGCTCTTTCTGGTTCTTCTGCTCTTTCTGCTTATTTCGTTCTTTCATAATTTGTACCTCTTTTCCCCGGTCAGCGATTGCCACAAATAAAAGAGCCTCCGCCGAAGCTCTTCTTAAATGTGTTGCAATAAATGCTGTAGCCGCGTAGCTGTCACGACAAAGACTCAATTCCCGAAAAACTTCGCAAGTTTCTGCAGCAGTTCATCCTTGGTCGCAGTCTTTAAAATGTAGCCCTGCGGCTTAAAGGAGGCGACTCTGGCAACGCTTTCCTTGGTGCCGATCCCGGTTAAGAAGATCACCGGAACCTTGGCGGTCACCGGATTGCTGCGCAGCATTTCCAGTACCTTCGGGCCGTCCACAACGGGCATTTCATAGTCAAGCAAAACCAGGTCCACTTCATTCTGGGACAGATACGTGATCGCCTGCATGCCGGCCACCACGACATTAATCTGATAAGTATCCTTAAGCCATTCACGGACGATCTTCGCATAGGAGGGATCGTCATCCACCAGAAGGATGCTCTTGGCTTCGCCCGCTTTCTTGGCGTGTTTCTGTTCGTTTTCGATCGTACGGATCAGCGTCTCCATGTCCACGGGACGACGCATGAAAATGTGCGAAGACAGCACGGGGATCGTCTCCATCAGATCTCTTTTGTGCTTCTCTTCACCGATCACGATCGCGCGGTATTTGTTCTCCGTCAGAAGCTCCACGATCTTCGTGACCGCCTTTAACGACACCGGATCTTCCATGATGGTTTCCGACAGATAGCAGACAAAAAGCGTATCGGGAGCAAAATAGCGCGAAACCTCGGATGTACTCTCTGCAACCTGAATGACCTTGCAGCCTTCATCCTGCAGTTTTTTGGCGATGCCCCGAACAACGATACTGTCCTGTGCCCTGACAATCACAATACTTGTTTTCGTCATACTATTCCTCCAATATCTTCAATATGCCTTCATAATCAAAACGTTCAAAATGATCCTTGATCGTAAAGAATTTCTCCCTGTCGGCTTTCGGGATCGTGTATTCAGACAATTCGTTAAACGCGGACTCGAGCATGTCATAATTCAGAGACCGCGCCGCATCTCCTATCATATCATAAAAACTCTCCATAATTGAAGCATCAGCTTCCGGTTTTTCTTCTTCGGCCGGCTCATCCGCCTCAAAATGCGGCCCGAGAAGTTCTTTGAGCGTCGCATATTCGCGCATGATCTCTTCGTGGTGGTTGCGGATGTAATCGATGTTGTTCTCCTTGCCGGCAATCTCCAGCAGGTACGCCTCCTCGGCAAAATCCATCGCGCCGATCAGTTTCGCACTGCTCTTCAGTGCATGCACCTTGATCGTATAATTGCTCCAGTCTTCCGCCGCAAAATAGGATTCGATCTCATCCTTCCGCTCGTCGATCGCTTCATAAAACACCTTGAAAACGAACTCGAGGGTTTCCTCGGAGCCGCTGCTCTTCAGCGCGGTCGCCGCGTCGATCCCTGGAATCTGCTCATACCATTTTCCTTCGCCGGGCATGGCTGTGCCGGAAGATGATGCATCATTTGCAGATGTCTGTACGTCAAAATCACCCGCCGCTGCCACATCAAACAGATCATCCGAAGCCGCCGGCACGCCGTTTGCATCAGCCGCCTGCTCTGCCTCTTCAAACCCTGCATCAACATCCGCCACCTCAAGCGCTCTGGCAAAGATCGGACCCAGGTTATATGATTTTTCCGTCTTATCCTGATATAGCAGGCCGAACGCTCCCGGTCCGCAGTTACTCGAGATCGCCGCCGATGCTTTCTGCAGGATGATATGATCAAACTTGTGATGTCTGAGGACTTTTTGGCGGATGCGCTCAAGTTCCTCCTCCGACATGCTTGCATAAGTGATAAACAAAACCTCCGTATCCGGACGGGCACGAAGCGGCAGCGCATGCCGGATATACTTATCCTGGCACTGCACGCGCGATCCCATAAAGATCCGGTCCAGCCCGCCCTGCTTGTTTTTGACTTTAATGGACGGTCTGATCCACAGGGTTTTCATGATCGAGTTCGCAACCTGGCTGATGTGTCCGCTTCTGGTCATGTAGCTCGTGTTGGCCAGAAAGAAGCTGCAGTGCGTCCGTCTCTTAAGTTCTTCGATCTCTGCAATGATCTTATCAGCCGGCGTGTTTGCCTGCGCCATTTTGTGCGCCGCAAGAACGATCAGTCCCAGAGAACTCGAGAGACATTCGGTATCGATCACGGTCACGTTTTCAAAGGATTCCGCCGCTTTGCTTGCTCTTTCGTATTCCAGACTCATCGAAGCGGTCGTGGTCAGGTAGATCACCTGATGCGCTCTGCGCAGGAGATTCGAGAAGAACTCCGCGTAACTTTCCTCTGTCGGCGCTTCGGAGTGTGCCATCGTATTTTCTTTTTCCATGTAACGGATCAGCTCATCCGATACGAGTTCCTCGCTGTCGCTGAACACGCCCTGATCGGTGTACACCTGGAAGGGGATCAGCGGGATCTGCAGATCCTGCGTAACGGAATCGGGCAGGTCGCAGACGGAGCCGGCAGCGATCAGCACCGGGATCTTCCTGCGATAGAACCTTGCCGTGTTCATTTCTTCCGCATTTTCACTGCCGGAACCGGTGCGGATGACTTTTTCTTCGGGCAGGAATGTGAGCAGGAGTCTTTCAAGCTGCAGGCCGGAAACCGGTTTGACCAGATAGCCGTCAAATCCGCTGTTGTTGTATAATTCCTGGTTCTCGGAACCCGCATTCGCCGTCAGCACGATGACCGGAGTCTCGACATTTAAGCCGCCGGTCTGCGAACGGATCTGCGTCAGGCATTCGATCCCGTCCATTTCCGGCATGAGATGATCCATCAAAATCACATCATACCGCGTTGTCAGCGTTCTGCCGAGTGCTTCCTGTCCGCTCATGACCGTGTCGATCATCAGCGCCGTATCATGCAGCAGTTTTTTCTCAACCTGCAGGTTCATCTCATTGTCATCAACGATCAAAATCCTGCCTTCCGGCGCAACAAAACTGGACTCGTACTTATTCCGCTTTGCATTTGTACCATCACTGATAATGCTGATCTCGCCGATCTCGGTCGGGTCGGAGATCTTCTGGTAGAGGCTGACCGTAAACGTGGTTCCCTGCAGATAAACACTGTTGACGGTGATCTCACCGCCCATCAGTTCCACGAGCATTTTGACGATGGACAGGCCAAGACCTGTACCTTCGATGTAGCGGTTCTTCTCCTGATCCACACGTTGGAATGCGTCGAATAAATGCGGCAGGGCTTCCTGTTTGATGCCCATGCCGGTATCGGTTACGGAAATATTGATCAGGATCTGATCCTCGTTCTTCATCTCCGCTTCCATGTGCAGGGAAACGGAACCTTTTTGCGTGTACTTGACCGCGTTGTTTAAGAGGTTGATCAGGATCTGTTTGATCCGCACCTCGTCGCCGTAGAGCATCGAAGGCACCTGCGGATCGATATCCACGTGAAAATCAAGGCCCTTTTCCTGTGCCTTGAGCCAGATCATATTGACGATTTCAGAGATCACGGCGGAAACGCTGTATTCCACCGGAACGATATCCATGCTTCCTGCCTCGATTTTGGAAAAATCAAGAATATCATTGATCAGGGAGAGCAGCATCTTACCGGCGCCCTGAATGTTTGTCGCATCTTTGATGATCTCATCCGATGCATCCTCCTGACGAAGGATGATCTCGTTAAGACCTAAGATCGAGTTGATCGGCGTACGGATCTCATGGCTCATGCTGGAGAAAAAGCGGTTCTGGGAGCGGTTTAATTCTTCAACTTTTTTGGCTTCATCGAGCGCTCTTCTGTTCTCCTCCTTAAACAGCCACTCTTCAAACCAAACCATCAGGCAGCATACGAGGCCGACAATGATGATGGAAAGAAGTGAATCCTCATAGAACATCGCGCGCGAATGCTGCACGACATGTTCCGGATGAAAATACGCATCCAGGTAAAAGCCGATCGATTCGAGTGTTAATACAACCAGCAACACCGGTTTCCACCGGTTGGAAAGTACAAGGCCCGTATAGAGGTAGGCGAAAATGATCCACAACACGCCGCCGCCTTCCACGCCGCCGCCAAAATAGAACAAAACCGGCAGCAGTACCAGCACCAGACTGATGACGATGATCACGATACCGGCCCGGGTTTTATTGATTTTGACAGATACAAACGTAATGACCGGAACCATGACGATGGTCGTTGCGATCGCGATGATCTCAACAATGCTTTCATGATTTAAGATATCCCCGACCAAAGCAAGAATGATGACGAGATCCGTCACGATCGTCAGCAGGATAAATACGCGGTCGCGAAAGCTCCTGGCGGGGTCTTTTACCAGACCGAACGCTTTGTCATATATTTTTCTGAATGCGGATGCGATTCTTTTGAAAGGATTCATAATGACCCTCCTTTCGGATTCTCTTCATAACTGATCAGTTCTTCCGGCAGCACGCGTTTTAAGACGCGCTCAAAATCCGCGATGTCGATCGGCTTGGCGATAAAGCCGTCAAAACCTTCCCGGATGAACATCTCCTTGGCGCCGCTGACAACGTTGGCGGTCAGTGCCACGATCACGGTCGTCTTGCCGCTCTTTTTGCCGAGTTCTCTCAGGCGGTGCATCGCTTCCACACCGTCCATTTCCGGCATCATATGATCCATAAAGATGATATCGTAATCCTTCTGCCCATACTTCTCTAAGGCTTCCTTGCCGCTGCCGGCCGTTTCGGTGACCATCTTGTAGTCGCGGAACAGCCCCGTTGCCACGATCAGGTTCATGGGCTCATCGTCAACGATCAGCGCACGCACGCCGTCAAAGACCGGTTTCCTTGCATTCTCGTCAGCCTCAATATCCTCGGCCGTCATTCCTTCATTTAAGATCCTGACAACCGGGAAACCGTAAAGCGGTTTGGGCAGGACCTTGATCATGCTGTTACTCCGTTTTACAAAATCGGGATGCACGGAAACGGCGATCACGACGCCTTTGTCCGCCATCTTATCAAAGTAATCCGGATTCTCTTCGTATTCTTCCTGTCCCATGAAAATATAGGACACTTTTCCTTTTTCCAGCCGGCTTTCGATGTCTGAAATCGTCTCTGCCGGATACAGCGGAACGCCGAGTCCGTCCGCAAGGTTGATCGCCATGTTGCGGTAGAATTCACGCACCTTCGGCGTCTTGTATTTTTCGCTTCTGACATGGAAGAGGATGTCACCGTCAATGTGATTGGTAAGCTTTAAGCACGGCGTCGGATCGACCACCTGCTGCGGGATCGTTAAACGCACGGTTGTGCCGACACCCTTCCTGCTTTCGATTTTGACGAAACCGCCCATTCTGTGGGTGAAGCCGTAGATGACCGGGAAGCCGAGACCGATACCGCCCGTGCTCCTGTTGCGTTTGCGGTTGGCCTGGTACATGCCGAGCGACACGAGTTCCATGTCCTTGCGCGTCATGCCGACGCCCGTGTCTGTGATCTCAATGCAAAGGTTCACGCCGTAATCGCGGGGGATCGTGAACACGCGGATCCCGACGCCGCCGTGTCTTGTGAATTTCAGTGCATTGCCAAGCAGATGCCGGAAGAGCTTGTGCAGCTTCTTGATATCGCCCTTCATCATTGTCGGAACGCGCGGATCCAGCTGCACGACCAGTTCCAGATCTTTGTGGCGCTCGTGCAGGCGGAACCCTGCCACGACATCATTGATGAGCGAGGTGCTCATGTAATTTTCTTCTTCCAGCAGCACGTCGCCCCGCTTGATCTCCGTATAATCCTGGATGTCCTCAATCTGGCTGGAGAGGCGCAGGCCCGCGTCATGGATCGAGCGCAGTTCGCCATCCATTCTCTTTTTCATGAGCAGCGTGGACATGCCGTTGACCACGTTGACGGGGGTTCTGAGTTCATGGGAAATATTGGAGAGAAAATCCTCCATGTCTTTATCATAGTTTTCGATATCTTCCGCATCCTGTTCCAGTCTGTCTGCCGACTCGAGCCGGTTCTGGATCGTGATCCGGCAGAAGACGTAGGTCGCAAAAACGATCGCTAAATGAAACAGGATCCTTGCGATCGTGATCACGTCAAAATCACTTGCCCCGCTCAGATGCTTCATATAAACCTGCATCGCCATGATCACAACAAATTCGCCAAGGATCAGGTTCATCATCCATTTGTGATCCATCATGGAAAAAAGCGTCAGCAAGAGCGCTGCAACCAACGCCACATCAAAAAAGCTGGTCTCATGGATGCCGTGGAAAAACGCGACAGCCATGCCGTAGGAGAGATAGAGAACTTCTCTGGCCTGTTCACTTAAGCGCTGCGTGATATGCATGACCCAGAGCGCGACAACGCCCGCCAAAAGAAGCGGCGAGATCCAGAATTCCCAGCCCATCAGCAGGCTTACTGCGATGTAGCCGAAGGTCGCGATGGTGATGATGGAGATGATGTAGCGGTCGGTACGTATCCTGTTCATAGTGTGTCCTTCTTAGTCAATTTATTGCTCACGGATTCCACAAAATGACACTTTGTCACTCGCTCTTTGACGCTCGTTCCAAAGGTATTTTGCGGAATCCTGTTCTCTACATTGTCTCAGTAGGGAATCTGCAGGGTGGCCAGGCGGTACTCGCTAAGCGACTTCGCTTTGCGGATGGCCTTGAGGGCTTTGTCGTACTCCGGGAAGGAGGCGCCAAAGTAGAGCCAGAACTCCTTCATACGCATCACGGCATGCTCCTCACACTGCATTTCTTCTAAGTATTGTTCTTCCAGTCTTGCGACAAAATCACGGCGGCGCTTAAGTTCTTCCGGCGTTCTGCAGGGTTGCTCTGCCGGGGTGCCGGCATCCGTTTCTGCCTCGCGCTTGCCTTCCTGCGCGCGCGCTTCTTCCGTGCGGCGTATGTCCGAAATGAGAAACGGGTTCTTCACGATCCCGCGCCCAAGCATCACGCAGTCCAGCGTCGGGAACAGTTTACATAACTTCTCGTAGTCCTCCACCGTGTGGATCTCTCCATTATAGCAGAGCGGCTGCGGTAATTGCGAGAGGGCATATGCAAATGCTTCCATTCTGCACGGTTTGCTGTACTGATCGGCACGCACCCTGGGATGCACGATAATCTCGGAAAACGGATAGTCCGCATAGATGCGAACGATCTTCTCCCACTCCTTCTCATCCGCCCAGCCGATCCTGGTCTTCAGCGAGATTCGCACCCTTGGGCCCGAGTGGACCATTGGGGACGGGGTTAGGGGTTCATTTTTGTCGTTTTTGACCCCACAACCCCGTCCCCAAGAGTCCATTTTGGCAAAAAGGCGATCGAGGAAATCATCCATCGCGATCAAATCTTTGAAGATCCCGGCGCCGCGGTTTTTCCCCGTAACCGTACCGGACGGGCAGCCGAAGTTTAAGTTGATCTCATCGACGTCCAGGATAGATGCGATCTCTTCGATCAGGGCGATCACTTTGTCGGCTTCGTTGCCGAGGATCTGCGGCACGAGTGGCGCATGCAGTGGCACGAGCGGCGCATGCAGCGGCACGAGCGGTGCACCCTGCGCATGGGACTGGGGCAAAACGGGCTGCGTGGCATTTTGAACCCCTAACCCCGTCCCCAAGGTGTCAAAACCCAAGAGGCCAATTTCGCGTTTTGTCTTGAAATTCAGGTGGTCATTTGCGGAAAGAAACGGCGTGAAATATTTGTCGACATCATGAAAATATGTATCATACGCCTCGCGGAACACATGCCCCGTCACGCCCTCAAGCGGGGCTAAATAAAACCGCATGCAGGTATTCCTCCATGGCATTGAGATTGAGGTCGGAGTGCTCCACTTCCCGGACATAACGGTAGGCCATCTTCACGCATTCATCCTGCGTGACACTGCCCTGCTTCTGCCAGAGATTCATGATGAATTCTTCGGTAAACAGCTGCGAGATCACGGCAAGCAGCACCTTCGTGTCGATCCAGTCATCATAGACCGCCCCGCAGAAATACGTATAGATAAAAGTCATGAGATAATTTTCATGGAAGATCGGCCACCATTTTTCCTGCTCCATGGCCTCCGTAAACGCCTTACGGACTTTCGCGTAATTGGCGCTGCCGCCTGCCAGCATATCCTGCTCGGCATCCAGCACTTCCTGCCAGTCTTCGCGCATCAGTTCCAGTTTCGAGAACACAGAGAAATTCTCCTGTAAAAATTCATAGCGCTCATAAGGATCAGAAAGATCCGGGATTTCCTCAAGGTCATCTTCCGCACAGATGGCCTGAAAATCGGAAGCACCGGCATCCGCTTCCGCGCAGATGGCCTGCATGTCCGAAATCCTGTTTTCCTCCACACAGGTCTGCAGCTGTTTTGCCAGATACAGCATACGCCGCATGCGGTCTGCAAGCGGCATCTCCCGGTTCCGGATGATCTTGTAGAGGACCTCTCTGGCATCCTCCAGTTCCGTAAATAAGAGAAAATCAAAATCATCGAATTCCTCGATCAGCGGATCGTCATCATCATTTTCCTCGATGTCAAACCGGACGGGCTCCTCGCAGGTTAAAACGAGCTTTGCCGCAACGGGACAGGAAATCGCAAGCGACCACTCCCGAAGGCCCTCAAATTCCTCCTCATGCCGCGGGTAAAGCGCACAGGTGCGGCATAAGTGATTTTCACCCATGTTCAGGACCATGTCGCAAAGATTCTGCTCATTCAGCATGCTGCAGCGTTTCTTGGAATCCTGCTTAAAGCAGCCCTGCTTCCAGTCAATCCCCTTCTGCAGCCTTTTTGAAAACGAACCCACGTATTGCTCGTAGTGCTCGAGACTGTCGTCATCGATCACGATCTGCCACCCGGCACAGCAGGTGTCGGGACACTTGTCTGCGGTGCAGGCAAAATCACGAAAGTAATGCGGATAAACAAATCTCATGAACCAATTCTCCTTGTTTATATTGCTGTATCAGCCGCTCGGTTTCCGAATTGTTATGGAAACAGACCGACAGTTGATATCCTTCGGGTGCCGGCAGAAGAACGCCAAAATAAATGTTGTCATCAAAGGTCTGCCGAACACGGAACCACCCCGGCTCCCCTGTCCTTGCCTGACCGTAGTCCGACATCAAGCCCTCCGGCGCAAGGTACTCCATCGAAAAGCTCTCCAGCCCGAGGCTTAAGCCCATCCCGGTTGCCTTCAGGAAACTCTCCTTCAGGGTCCAGATCGCGGTAAACGCAAGATCCCGTGCTGCGCCCTGCAGATCGCTCCCTGCCGCCGCGCCCTGCCGCTGCTCCATATATGCGCGCTCTGCATCCGAAAAGAAGCGTTCTGCCAGCGATTCCTTGCACGGCCGGATCTGTTCGATGTCGATACCGACCGGAAGTCTGTCTGTTGCAACGGCCACGTAATCACCTGCATGGCTTAAACTGATCTGCGGCATCTGCGCGGAACCGACTGCGATGCCCTGCCTGTCGGCTGCGGTCATCTCCTGCGTGGCATCAGACAGCACAAGATACGGCCGCTGCTTCTCATCATGCAAAATCCTGACCGGCGTATGCACTGCAGGATCGTCGCCACAGGCAGCCCCCTCCGGGCTGCAGGCGATATCCGCCAGCACCGCCACGCCGAGCGCACGGATGCGGTCCATCGGCTGCTTATATTTTGCGGCATATTCGATTCGCTCCGCACCGACATGCGGGCGTAACATTTCTTCCGTGCACGCTGCGATGTTTGCGATCCAGATCATAGCAGTCTCTCCATTGCGGCAACATCCTCTTTGTGCAGTTCCCTGCCGCTGTACCTGGCCCGGTCATACAGATTAGTTATGTCAACCAACACAGGTTCCTCCAAGGTACTGGTGTCTGCCAGCCGTTTGGTCAGTTCCAGCGGCGTGTCATTTTTTTCGACCGTCAGTCCGTTTTGGATCTGCCTGCGGATGAACTTCCGGTAAAGCCTGCGGATCTTCTCTGCATTTGTCCCCGGAGCACGCTCCGGTTTCTCCCTGCCTTTGCGTTCGCTCCTTGCGATCCGTTCCCTGACTTCCGTCATATCCGAATAGGTATCCCTGCGGATCACGTTGATCGAGCGTTCCCGGAATGTCCGGATAAAGAAAACGATCAGGCGGATCAGGAAATAAAACAGCAGGCCGAAAAAGATGACCGTTAAGAGATGCTCCATAAACTGCTGTAAGTACTGCATCCAACCCGGTACCTCACGGGGCGGCTCATACAGACTGGCGCGCGCCATCGGCGTAGTCTCGGTCGCGCTGCCAAACACATAAAAGAGGTAACCGACAACGATGATCAGGATGCGCCCGCTCCATTTGATCACAAAGAACGCGATCTGCGAAAACACCCGGATCAGGCGGTCGGACTGCAGCAGGAACATCATCACGAACGCCAGAGCAATGAACGGCAGTGCCAGCTTGGCGTTGGACGATAAGATCCGCTTCTGGTGCAGGCCCGTTTCGCGGTGCATGTTTTCCTTGAGCACCGCCATCTGCTTCACATATTCCCGCAGGAAATACAGGCCGGTAAAAAGAACACCCAGCGTATAGGTGATTTTTCCGTAATATGCTTTGTAATGATAGGCGCCAAAAGCAAGTCCCAGCACGAACACGGCGACAAATGGGAGCGCCAGATAGGGAAAGCCCTCCTTGTAGATCGGCCGGAAATTTTCGATCCTTTGCCCGCTTTCCGATACCGGCATGCTCTTTTCTTCCCCGATGGCATTCATCCAGAAGAAAATGTCGGCGACCGTTAAGCAAATGCAGAGCACGATCCACAGGAATACATGCCCGATATCTGCCATGTCGGAAGTTTCGGGATCCGGTGTGCGAAATGCCATGCCCGCAAGAACGCAGGCTGCAAACAGCGGCAGGTGCAGTGCCACGAAAACCGGCATTTTGCGGATCCGGGTGCGCAGGAAGTATACATACAGCAAAATCACGAAATTCCCGCACATCAGGACCGAAATTCCGGCATCGTCCCCGGTCACGGCATCAATTAAGAACAGTCCCGCAACCGAAATGCAGAAGGTATACATGATGAGATTGATCAGGTCCGCAATCCGCTTGATCCTATTCATCCGCAATCTCCCAATGGCAGGCAAAATCACACTCCGCCCGCTCGTTCTCTCTCTTTAAACATGCACTGATCAGGTGGATCTTCTGCTCCGCACCGGATCTGAGGTTTCTGATCTCTTCGAGGAAATCCGGCTTGCGGTTGTTGGACAACACCAGGATCTCCTCGTGATTATGCTGCGCGATCCGATCCCGCAATAACGTCAGAATATCGGGGCAGGGCAGATCGAGGCTGATCCTTGCAAGCGTTGTTTCCAAGGTGCGGATATGGCCTTCCACGGCACCGGAGCGTACGCTTTCCGGTTTTTGTGTGATCACGTCGCAGCCGTTTGAGATCAGGGCGGTCGGGATCTTGTTCCCGATATAATATGCCCCGAGCGTTGCCGCGATCCGGATCAGTGCTTCCTGAATCCGTTCTTCATATAACCTGGCATGCGTGTTCAGATCCAGGCAGATCACCAGCTCCCGCTGCAGAGTCGTATGAAAGGTATTGACCATCAGATCATCCATTCTGGCGGACACTTTCCAGTTGACCGCGTGCATGGAATCGTAGGGCTGGTATTCCCGGATCATGGAAAACGCAAAGGGATCTTCCGACAGTTTCAGGTTCGACATGATCTCACCCATAAACTGCATGCAGTCGGCCGGGATCTCCTGAATGGGAATGCGGCGCGGCAGGACAAGGAGCGTTGCAAGATGTTCAACGGAATCATACATCTCGCCGCTCATGAACAGATCCTTGCAGAGGATGTCCATGTTTTTCATGGAAAAAAGACCGCGCTTCGTACAGCAGAACGGATAGGTACGGCTGACACGTTCAAAAGGTCTGATCGTAAAATATTCGCTCCGGTAATACTGGTCCGTCACGTCTCCGCCGGAATCGTGTGCAAAACGAAACGTTTTGGTGATCGCGAATTTGACCTGCAGGATGGGAAGCGGCAGCCATTTGTTGTTGGTGATCACTTCCTGCAGGCTGCTCTCTTCTCCTTCATAGACCATGCGGTCGGGAAAATCGATCGAAACGCTTAAGCCCTCCTGCCACTTTTTCCGGTACAGGAGCCGGACAACCCAGAACAGTCCGGCACCGATGATTATCGCTATGATCAGTTTCATCTGCGGGTAAAGTCCTCTGTGGGTACCGTAATCTTTGCAAGTGCATCGGCGATCACGTCGGCTTTTTCGCTGTTTTGCTGATAGGTCAGCATGCGGTGTGCAAGCACGGGGCCTGCCAGTTTTTTCACATCATCCGGCAGCACATAGTCGCGTCCGTTCACATAGGCATAAGCCTTCAGTGCATACAGGAACGTCAAAGTCGCACGCGGGCTTAACGGCAGCCGCACCCTGGCGTCCGCTCTTGCCGCGTTTACGATGGAAACAATGTATTTGAGCAGGTCTTCATGAACGAAAACTTCTGCTGCCTCTTCCCGCATCTTCAGGATATCTTCCCCGGTCAGCACCGGCTGCAGGGCGGACAGGGGCTCGTCTTTTTCAAAGCGTTTTAAGAGCGCCACTTCTTCCGCTTCTTCCGGGAGTCCCAAGGAAAGCTGCATCATGAAACGGTCCGTCTGCGCTTCCGGCAAAGGATAAGTGCCTGCAGTCTCGATCGGATTCTGCGTGGCGATGACCATGAACGGTGCCGCAAGGCGGTAGGTCTTTCCGTCGACCGTAACCTGCTGCTCCTGCATGGCTTCCAGCAATGCGGACTGGGTGCGCGGGGTCGCGCGGTTGATCTCATCCGCAAGGACGATATTTGCAAAGACAGGTCCCTCGACAAAGCGGAATTCCTGTGCTTTCTGATCATAAATATTTAAGCCGCTGATGTCAGCAGGCAACAGATCCGGCGTGAACTGGATCCTCTTGAAATTGATGCCAAGCGACGCGGCAAGTGATTTTGCAAGCGTGGTCTTCCCACAGCCCGGCAGATCTTCAAGCAGCACGTGGCCGCCCGCCAAAAGGGCCGTGATCAGGAGCCGGATGATCTCTTCTTTTCCCACGATCACGCGGGAGATATTGTTTTCCAAAGCGTTCAGATTGTCCTGGTTTGGCATAGGGTTCTCCTTGTACGGTAAATAAAGCGGACTCAGCAAATAAAAAAAACTGCTACAGATATTGTAGCAGTTTTTAGGTGCGCATGCACGATAAATGTATAAATGTTAAATTAAGCGATCTTACTCTTTGCGAGTTCCGCAAGTGTTGCAAAGCCGTCTGCATCATTAACAGCCATCTCTGCAAGCATCTTTCTGTTGATGTCGATGTTCGCAAGCTTTAATCCGTAGATCAGTTTGCTGTAGGATAAGCCGTTCATTCTGGCTGCTGCGTTGATACGTGCGATCCACAGCTGTCTGAACTGACGCTTTTTCTCTTTTCTGCCTGCATAGCTGGTCGTGAGTGCTCTCATTACGGACTGCTTTGCGATCCTGTACTGTTTGGAGCGTGCTCCTCTGTAACCCTTTGCAAGCTTTAATACTCTATTGTGTCTTTTTTTGGCGTTCAGGCCGCCTTTGATTCTAGCCATCTTGATTCCTCCAATCTATAAACATTGCTGCCTTACAATTAATGCAGGTAAGGTGTGATCTTCTTCATGTTTGCTGCATTGGTCGGATCGATGACCGCTGCTTTCCTTAAGTTTCTCTTAACCTTGGTTGTCTTCTTTGTCAGAATATGGCGCTTATAGGCTTTATTTCTCATGATCTTACCGGTACCGGTAACCCTGAAACGCTTCGCTGCTGATCTGTTTGTTTTTACTTTTGGCATAGCCATACCTCCTAATAAAATATAATTGATTACTGGCGCTTTTCCGTCAGAAACATCGTCATGCTCCTGCCTTCCACTTTCGGCGGCTTTTCCACAACTGCGATATCGGAAAGCGCTTCTGCAAAATCATCCAAAATGTACTTGCTCTGGCTCATGTGTGCCATCTCGCGTCCTCTGAAGCGGAGTGTGACTTTGACTCTGTCACCCTTCTCTAAGAACTTTCTGGCCGCATTGACTTTGGTATTCAAGTCATTAGTGTCAATGTTGGGGGACATACGGACTTCCTTGACTTCGATCACGCGCTGTTTCTTTTTCGCTTCTTTCTCGCGTCTCGTCTGTTCGTATTTGAATTTGCCGTAATCGACGATCCGGCATACCGGCGGCTTCGCATTCGGCGCGATCTTCACCAGATCCACACCTGCTTCATCCGCAAGCGCCTGCGCTTCCTGCACAGACATGATCCCTAACTGTTCCCCGTCTTCTCCAACTACACGAACTTCCTTATCACGGATCTGTTCGTTGATCATCATTTCGCTAATAGTGTTTACCTCCGTTTGTACACTGACGATTATTACACAAAAAAATAGCAGACAGCGCGCAGCTATCCACTAAAGAACACAATCAAACGCATGAAGATCATACGTATTGTTTCAGATTTCAGAACGCCCGGTAATGTTTCCTAAATTGCAGGAAAATCGCGGGGTGAGAGTGGATACTCTGCTTGCCGAAGTAGAATATAGCACAGTTTTTGCGCTTTTGTCAACACAAAACATTGAAATCATGCCCTTTTTTATGATACAATTCTTAATACTTATTAGGAGACGCTTATGAAATTTTCATACATCGCCTTAGATCTGATATCGGCCCTGTACCTGATCGTCATGCTTGTCGGCGCTTTTCAGACGCCCAAAGATGCGGTCTCAAAGACACGGCCGTTTCGCATAAGTCTTTTCATGTGCCTGATCGGTTGTTTTACGGAAGCCGGTTCCAATTACTGTGACGGCGACCTTCGCATGACCGATCCGCTGATCGCATATAATGCCGCTTCGATCCTTCTGGTCGATCTCATTGTATTCTTTTACTGTCTCTATCTTTACGGCCTGCTTCGCGTGAAAGGGATCGGGCACCGCATATTCCTGGGGATCCTTGCGGGCCTGTCCATTGTCAGCATGCTTCTGAATGCATACATGTCCTATACCGGGCACATGTTCACCATTGAGAACGGAGTCTTCACGCCGGGTGATTTTTACAATTACAGGAATGCGATCTCCTCGGTCATATTTGTATGTATTTTCCTGATCTTCGTGATATGGCATGAGGTTTTCGGCATCCGGAGCATCTGGCTGACCTTCCTGTTCATGCTGATCCCTTCCGCTTCGACGTTCATCAGCCGCTTTTTTGTCGAAGAGACCAGGCACAGTGTTTTCCCGGTTACCGCACTCTCCCTGTTTGTCGTTTATGTGGTCATCCAGTCCAGGATCATCATCGACACGGATGTCAGCGCGCAGCTGTTCAGTAAGATGTCCGTCTGCGATGCGCTGACCGGTGTTAAAAACAGACGCGGCTATGATGATCTCATCAATGCCATGACGGAAGGCGAAAATGTGAGCGTCATCTTCTGCGATGCAAACGGGTTAAAGACCGTAAACGACAACAGCGGACATGCCGCAGGCGATGCGTTCATTCAGAAGATCGCAAAGATGCTCTGCGATGCATTCCCCGACGGTGACGTCTGCAGGATCAGCGGGGATGAGTTCGTCTGTGTTCTGAAAAATGCAGAAGAAGAGAAATTCATCAAAAGAATGGATGCCTTCAAAAAGAGCATCAAGAAAGAGGACCGGATCCTTGCTTTCGGTTACGCGCAGGGGGACGGTGCACAGTTCTTAGGCCTTGTCAAAGAAGCCGAGAAAATGATGTATAAGGATAAGGAATCGTATTACCGCGAGACCGGAAAAGACCGCAGAAAGTAATCCTTACAATTCTTCATAGGAAATTTCCCATTTATCGAAAAACTTTTTGACCATACGGTCCCAGGCCACGTCCACCGAACGATCCATCGTGAAGGTGTTCAGGCTTGTGGCGCTGGTACACTGCAGCTGCGTGCCGTCAAATTTCAGGTTTAAGGACAGGCCCGCGATCTGCTCGGCGGGAATCGTGGTATCAACACCCGCTAAGAATTTTGCCACATTTTCCTCCGCCAGATACAGCGAGATCAGGAAGGACAAGGGCGAGCGCGTCCCTTTGATAAAATCAAAGCATTGTGATTTTACCTGCGACCAGCGGATCATCTGCATGGAAAAGATGCGGCCTGCCGCGGCTGCGTCCTCCCTAAGCTTTGCAAGTTCTTCCTCCGAATAGAATTCCGGATGGAAATGCCCGTCGATCGTCATCTCCGCCGATGTCGTAAACGTCGCCATCGCCAGCAGGAACGAGTCAAAAGCGGTTTCGTTTTTATCAAGCATCAGGTGCATCATCTGCCTGATGTTTGTGATTTTTAATGCGATCATAGGTTGATTATATCATACTCCGGTGATCATCGCGCTGACTTCCTGCTCTCTCATCATGTAGAGGTTACTTACCCGGTCAAGCGTTCCGGCGTATGCATCCATAAACTGCACACGCTGATCGATTTTTTCCTGCAGGGCCTGCAGCTGTAGGTTTACATAATATTCCATCTGTCCCGTGGGATCCATGCTGTTCCGGTATTCCCCGATCCGCCCGGAGATCGCGCGCATCCGGCCGCCCGCATACGCAAAGGTTTCCGCAGCCTTCGTCAGGTCGTTCGTGACCAGCTCCTTCTGCAGGGTGTGGATCATGGCGGCTTCCGTCCCCTTCATCCGGCATCCCGGCACGAGCGAGAGCAGGTAATCGCCGATCTCCCGGTACCCTGTTATGATCTGCTGCTTCTCATACTGCTCTCCCATATCCTCCGACATCATGGCCGCTACATATGCGCCAAGCAGGGAGGACACCGCCCGGTTTCCCTCTTCCGGCAGAAGGTCCATGGTGTCCGTGAGTTCCTCCAGTGCCTCCTTCAGCGCCCGCGCCGCAAAGCCCTGTTCTCTCGTCGTGATCAGGTTCCCGTTTTCGTCAAAATCATTCCCTGCCAGCAGATAATAAGAAGAATGTGCGTCGATGCCGTTTGCGGGATTGTCGGCATAGATGGTTTCGCCGGCGATCGAATGCAGGAGGATGTTCACAAAATCATTGTACGCGCTGACGGATTTGATTTTGCCTGCTGCCGCTTCGATGAGCGCGCGGTTTGCAAGCAAAAACGCTTTGGAAAAGCCCTGCCCGTCAAAGGACACACAGGCAGCGATCGAGGCAGAGCAGACCACGGTCGTGTACATGGCCAGGTTTCCGCCTTTGGAGTGGCCGGTCACGGTCAGGTCGAAAAATCCCATGCAGTCATGATTGATAAAGTCCGCTGCCTGCTTCTGGATATTCGT
Organism: Lachnospiraceae bacterium; assembly: GCA_017544705.1. Taxonomy (GTDB): domain Bacteria; phylum Bacillota; class Clostridia; order Lachnospirales; family Lachnospiraceae; genus UBA2868. The sequence continues at coordinate 24,615 of JAFYDQ010000020.1, forward strand.
CGCATGCAGATACTCGCCGGTCACGTTATCGTTCCAGGCTTCGTAGGTGCCGCCGGTGCCGCGGAAGACGACCGTACCCGTGCCGCCGTCCGCTTTCCCGTTCGTGTAACAGATCCCGCGAAGGGCGGGATCATCGGTGACGCGGGACGGATACAGATCCAGGAAAGAATCGGGCATCGCATCCATCCGCCTGAACAGATCCGCTGCCTGTCTGCTATCCATCCCGCCGCCGATCCCGGCTCCGGCAACGCTTTTTTCATCAAAGGTTCCGTCCGCATTGCGGAAGCGGTCCAGGGATTCCCGGATCGTCATGGGGTCCGTGCTGGCATCCATATAGACATAGTTGGAGAGTAATAATAATTCCTGATCGTTCATCGATACATCACCTTCATCATCAGCTTGGCGTGTCCGACCGTGATCATGTCACCGCTCCTGACCTCCGTCTCCCCGTTCAGCCGTTCCCCGTTTACAAACGTTCCGTATGCCGACTGCAGGTCGCGCAGATAATAGCGGTCTTCGTACCGCGTGATCACGCAGTGCCTGACGCTGACGTCTTCATCATTTGTGATCGCGACATCCGTCTGACTCTTCTCCGAACCGATCACGATGCGCGACGGATCCAAGAAGCGATAAAACCGCATCGGGTCATTCAGATCCTCCAGCGTGATCTCTGCCTTCCGCATTTCGGGCTGCGTATGTCTTGCATTCACCTCCTGCGTGTGCTTTTTCCCAAGGTATCTGACAAAGAGCAGCAGCGTTAGGATCACCGCCATGATCCCGGCACCCATCGCCGCAAACAGCACGATGCTGTGTCCGGTTTTGCCTAAACTTTCCGCGCTGCACTCCTCTTCATAAGCCCGGTAGTTCTGTTGCAGTTCATATTCTTCCGTATCGACGTATGTTTCCTCATATCCCGGTTCTTCTGTTTCGGCTTGTATCTCATGTGTTCCTCCTTCTGCAAGTGCATGCTCCTCCATCGCATTCAAAACCTGTTCCGTCAGTTTCTTTTCCACCTCCGCATCACTGTTTTCAAACTCCGTCGGGAAATAGCCGCCATGACTGATCCTGGCCATGGCAGCCACGTTTCGCAGCACGGGTTCGTTGGTTGCGGTGCAAAGTCCCACGACATACAGCGGGTAGCCGCTCTCATTCAGCCTGAAATAGACCTCTTCCACCGGATAGGTTTCCGATGCCGCACTGATCCCGTCCGTAAAGACCAGGATATTGCGCATGGCAAAATCGGCGTCATGCCAGTCCGAGATAGTGTGCATGAGCACATCCGGCAGCGACGCGGCTTTTTCGACATAACTGATCTTGTCGATCGCGCCAAGATAGGCATCCGTTTCGCTCCCGTAATCCACCAGCAGTTCCGTCTGTCCCGTAAACGTCGCCAGGGCAAAATCACTTCCCTCCGGCGCATGCGTGACCAGGTACTTTAAGGTTTCTTTGACGATCGCGCGGTTGCCCGTTGTGACTGACGCGGAATTATCGACCAGGATCAGGGTTTTGTAACCAACTCCCATTTTTCTGTCCTCCTGTTCATTGACCCGTGGTTTTACTGTGCGCGCAGCTCACCACGTTTTGTTGCGCGCTCAGCTCACCACGTCCGAGAGCAGCGCCGCGCTCTCCTGCGCGCTCGCATCCTCTGCCGCCTGGTAGGTCCTTGCCATCTCATTTAAGTCATTCACGTGTTCCGTGATCATGTTGTTGATCCGCGTGATGTCATCCTCCAATCCCGCGAACCGGCCCGTGTAGCTTTCGGCCGCCTCGCCCTGCCAGATGCCCTTTAGGGAATTCACGATGGACATCATCTCCGATGTGAGCGCACTGATGCTTGCGCCCGCGTTTGCAAAACTGTCGGCAGCTTTCATGAGCTGCTCGGGTGTGACTTTTAAGTATCCTTCCATTTGGTGTCTCCTTTCATTTTCGAGTGTTCACTGTTTCTATCGATTCCGTAGAAACGAACTTTCTCGTTCTCTCTTTGACGTTCACTCGAAAGTTGTTTCTCCGGAATCGCTCTTATTCTTTGAAGCCTTCCAAATATAAGGTTCCTCAATAGGTGCGAGTCGCGGCAACCTGCGTGTTGCGGGCCTCCGCTTCTTCGTACTTGGCGGCGATCGTAAGCAGCGCCTGCACGTACGCAGCGATCGCTGCCTGGAACGCATCCATCTGTCCGCGGTCCTTTAAGAACGCGGCATGGAACGCTTCATTCGCACTGCCTTCCCACATGCCCTTCAGGGCTGCCTCCGCCGCATCCAGTTCCTCCGCATTCGCCTTGAACCTGGTGTTCTGCTGCGTCAATTCTTCCGCGCATGCGCGCAGTTTCGAACTCGTTACACAAAAATAAGCCATCTCTTTCCTCCTTTTTTAATACATTGCCAATGTTTGCGCTGCTTTCTCTGCCTTGTAGATCACCTCCGCACTAAAGCGGATATTGCTCGCTGCTTTGTGCATCTGATCCGCCAGTTCAAAGATCTCCGGCGCCATCTGCTTCCCCTTTTGCAAAAACAGTTTCCCGTTTTCGCCACGAAAGCTTCTGGCCAGCAGCGTCAGCGTCAGCGAAACATCCCCTTTTGCCAGTTCATAAAGTTCCCCCGCCATGGCCTCAAGCTCGTCGGCACGCGCGATCGCCCTGGCAAAATCAATTTCAATACGGTCTCTGTCGATCATTCTTGTCGTCTCCTTACAGTTCTGCAATAAGTTCTGCGATCACCCCCTCCGTCTTCTGGTATTTGACGATCGCCTCGTGCAGCAGTTCGCCGGCTTTGTACAGTCGATCAAGGATGCGCACGATCTCGATGAGGTCCGTTTCGAGCCGGACCAGGTACTGTCTGTTGGCCTCGCCTTCCCAGGGGAGCGAGAGCGCACGTGCCATCTTTTTCAGCGTCTCGATCTGCTCTGCCAGCTGTGTGTACCGTTCCATGTAGGTCTCCTGTTTTTCATTCATCTGCTCGTATTCACTCAGCAGGTACATGCGATCCCTCCCCGTATGCCTTCGCATCCGTCTTGTGTGCCCTCGCATCCGCCTTGTGGGCCTTCGCATCTGTCCCGATCCTAAGCCGCATTCCGCCCATGATCCCCTGCGCCTTAAGCGACAGCTCCGGCACCAGCGCGCGGTCTTCAAAATCCTCATAGAGCGACCACTGCACGCCTGTGTCCATGTTTTGCGTCTGCTCGACAAGTTCGGTCAGGATCACCCCTGCGCTCGCCTCCTCATCCAGCAGAAAATGCATCTTCGTCATATCCGGCATGTAAATATCCGTAAAAATCATCTGTTTCCTCACTTTCACGCAATGTTTGAAATTCCACCACACGCTCTCCCGCTTTTACATAGCCTCTGCCGGGCGGCAGGTCTCCTGCTCCTTTGAAGCGCGTCTCTTTTAACACTTCCGCATACCGGAACGCATCGCTCATCCGCAGGCAAAGGCTTTTGTCCATATAGGTATGCATCATCTGGCTCATCTCACCCATGCCGATCCCGTTTGCGCTGATAAACAGGCTGAGATTCCGCCTTGCTCCGCTTCGGAGCAGTTCCGTAAGAACCTCCCCTGCGCCAAATCCGCCGGCTTTGAGTAGCGCACCGATCCCGTCGATCAAAATCACCGCATCCGTTTCCTCCTGCAACTGCAAAAGCACCGGTTCGATCCTGTCTGCCGCATCTTCCGCAACGCAGTGCAGTTGCGCTGCTTCCTGCCGCTGCACTGTTCCCTGTTCTTTCGCTGCTTCCTGCCGCTTTGCATGCCGCGCGCATATCCTCTGCAGCATCCCGCCGCCAAAATCAAATACATACACCTTCGGATGCTCTGCCTGACGCAGCAATCCTGCTAAGAAAACGCAAAGCAGTGTGCTTTTTCCGCTTCGCGGCCCCCCGCAGATCAAATGATGCCCGTCATGATAATCAAGGAACAACAGGCCCTGTTTAACGGCTACGGGATCGTCATAAAGGCCGATCACAACAGACCCGGGCGCGGTGTCGGGCGCGGCGATTGCAACACCCCGGCCTATGCGCTCTGCAAGGTCTGCAAAGTGCAGCGTCTCCGGCAGCTCTTCAAGCCACAGACTGCGCGTGAAAACCGGATAATGCCCTGCTGCACGGATCTTTGCATCCGCCTGCGCGATCGATCGCAGGATCCACTCCATACTGCTGATCCCGCCGCCCGCACCCGCGCTGCTGATCCCGCCACCCGCCGGCTCTGCGAATTTCTCCGCATACAGCACCCGTCCTCTGTCTCCCTCATGCAGCAAGCCTTCCCTGTCTCCTTCATGCAGCAGTCGTCCGTAGACATCTGCCGGATAAACATGGCGCCTGGCACCTTCCTGTGCGGGGGAGAGCGCATAAGCACCCTGAAAGGTTTCATAGACTTCATCGTTGCCGATCCTTAAGATGGCGCGCCCCGGATTGCGAAGATCGGCGGCATCCGGATGGTGCAGGATTTCCTTGGAATCGAGCGGATCCTGCAGCCGCAGGGCGATCTGGAACCTGGCATTGGTCATGATGGTGCTGTCCACGCTGCCGGACGGCTTTTGCGTACAGAGCAGCAGATGGATGCCAAGAGACCTGCCGACTCTGGATAAGCCGATCAGTTCCTGCATGAATTCCGGTTCTTCATTTTTCAACTGTGCGAATTCATCTACGATGAGAAAAATGTGCGGCAGCGCTTCGCTGCATGTGCCTTCGTAATACTTTCTGTGGTAGTCCGAGATATGATTAACATTGGTCTCAAGGAACAGGCGCTGTCTGCGTTCGTTTTCCGAACGGATGCTTAAAAATGCGCGCGCCGTTGTGTGGCCGGAGAGATTGGAAATGGTGCCGATCACATGCGGGAGATGCGAGAATGCTGAGGACATCCCGCCACCCTTATAATCGATCAGAAAGAACGCCACTTCCCAGGGCGGGTATTTGACGGCAAGCGAAAGAATGTAAGTCATCAGAAGTTCGCTTTTGCCGCTTCCCGTCATTCCCGCGATCAGGCCGTGCGGTCCGTCCCGTTTGTCATGCGCGTCGAGGCAGGTGATTTTGCCGTCATACGAGATCCCAAGCGGGACCTTCAGAGAATGCAGCACATCCGTATGCCTCCAGTTGGCCTCGATATCCAGGGTTTCCTTTGGGATCATCCGGAAGATCGGATAAACCGCCGGCAGGTCCCTCCCGGATTCCGGGCTCTCCCGCAATCTGCAAAGTGCACGCGCCGCAAGCTCTGACATCTCATCCGTGATCTGATCAAACAGAACCGGGATCCGCTCTCCCTCTTCATTGATCAATCCATGGAATGTTTCCGTGTTGAGCACGCATACCGCGTTGCCGTTTTCCATCCGGATCCCCTCTGCGCCCTCATCACTCATGCGCATGCGGATGATCACGGTCCTCGGATCCGTACGCAGATGGTTTGGCACATACACGCCATCCTCTGCGAAGGCCAAAATGATGGCATTTTCACATATTTCTCTGAGGACATTCGGTTCATCCGGCGGGATCACATGCGGAGCGAAATTGAGCCATGCCAGCTTGTGCATGAGGATCGGGTTCTGCAGACAAAATGCAATCTTTACATAGGATTCGTGATAGGTAAGCGCGCATCTGATGACAAGCATTTGGAATTGACCAACCAGGTCACTGAAGCGGTCCGTGATCAGATCCACACACATGCCGCCACTGCAGGTCAGGTATACCGGCACCTGTTTTAATACCTGCAGACGCTCGATCAGTGCCTGTGCTTCGCGCTCCAGTATGTCCGCTCCACCCGCAAAGTGTGACGAACGCTCCATTGTGATCGGGTAAACCTGACTTCCCGTTCCGAGCCGGATCCTGAGTCTCCCGCTGCAGCTCTTATCATCCGGAATCTCCCTGATGCACCGGACGCGCCGTCGCGTTATATCGATCCACTCGTCAAACGGCGGATCGGCATTGCGCTCCAAATTTTCAAGAACCCTGATCTGCTCGCTGATCCGGCCTGCGCATTGCTGCAGGTAGGCGCGGTAGGAACGCTTGCGAAGACGCTGGGTAAACCGCATCTTTGCGCGCCGTCTGCTGTAGTTGATCAATGCCCACAGGGTACCGAGCAAAGCAGAACCGACCGCAGTGGTCAATCCCATTGTCATATAGCCTGTGCCCATTCCCTTATTGCCACGATACATCAGATAAAACCCCAGCAGCATCGGCAGCGCCATTGTAAAGGATGGTGCGATCGTAAGCAGGATGGAACCCTGCTCGATCGCGCTCCCCTTTGGCGGTGCCGTGATCACGGGTGGCTCCGTCTCCTGTAGCTTCATACGCCTGGACAGAATTTCCAATTCCATGTTTGATTATTTCCTCTTTCCGCTGCTTTTGCTGTGGCCATTCATTGCACGCTCTTTTTTGAATTTGTCTGGTGCCATTTATTGCACGCTCTTCTTTGAATTTGTCTACGCGCATGTGCCCTTCTGATCATCCGATGCACGGCCAAAATCGCATATATCCCGGCGCCATAAAATGCTCGCTGAGGGGGTATGAAATTATCTGTGGAATCAAAAAAATAGAATTGCCTAGCGGCAAATTATCGGATCGCCTGATGGCGATCATTTGAATCGTCATGCAGATGACGAATTAGGCAATGAACGGTTGCCGGTTTCCCTGCAACGTTCATCTGAAAATGTCAGTAGCGCTTTGAAGAAGCGTATTTATACATTACCACGTTGTGTGCGAATATGCAAGTGCTTTTTTAGACACAATAGATACCTACCGGCATCGCGAATTTTTGTTTCCGGTAGGTATGCGAAATTTTTCCGGGAGGCGCGATACCTACCAAACGGATGACAAGACGTGAACAGTAGGCCTTTTTTCAGTAAAATCGGAGAAAAAATGATAAAAAGCAAAAATGATGCTGTGCCGGCCGCTGAAAATGACAAAAAAATACCTACCGCAGAGAGAAAATCCACTCTACGGTAGGCCTTTGGTTTTGAAGAAAAAATTCGCATACCTACCAAATGACGCCTTCGGCTCCGCTGGTATGCTTCACACATCATCCACGATCGTGTTCATCCAGACGCCGCTGCGCAGGAGGATCGTGCCGATGATGACTTTGATGCCTTCGATCAGAAGGCAGCTTAAGTAGATCCAGACAATGTTCATCGACGTAAAGTGCGTCAGAACATAGGCAAGCGGGACGGCCACAACCCATAGGAAGAACGAGTCGAATAAAAATGTGATGACCGTCTTGCCGCCGGAGCGCAGGGTAAAGTAGGTCGAGTGCAGATAGCCGTGCAGCGGCATACAGACCGCGGCGCAGCGGATAAAGTTCCCGGCCAGGTCACGCACTTCGTCGGACGTGTTGTAGATGTCCGGGAAGAACGGCCCGACAAAGAAAAGAATTGACCCGATCACAACGCAGGTGGATACCGAAAACGTGATGATCTTGTAGGCGGTATCGCGTGCCTTCTCATGCTCTCCGCTGCCAAGTTGCTGGCCGACGATGATCGCGACCGCATCACCCAAAGCGATAAATACAATATTGAATACGTTTGTGATCGTCGAGCTGATATTCAGCCCGGCGATGACCGAAAGGCCGCGGTTCGAGTAGCATTGCGTCTGTGTGGCAATGCCTGCTGCCCAGAGTCCTTCATTGATCAGAAGCGGCAGGCCCATGATCGCGATCTTGCGCACCAGATCAAACGGCACGCGCAGGCTCTCGTAGGTGCCCTCGATGTACGGAAGCTTGCGCTTCACCACTGCCCCCGAAAGCACAGCTTCTGAAGTGGCCGGTGTTGCCACGCCTGCTTCCACCAATTCCGCATCCTTGACTCTATGCGCACTGTGCGCCCACGAAATGACGATCGAAACCTGCACAAAACGCGAGATCACGGTCGCAACGGCAGCACCCTGCACGCCAAGTACCGGCATGCCGAGTTTTCCGTAGATTAAGATGTAATTGAGCACCAGATTGACAAATACGGCAATGATGCTTGCGCGCATCGGAACGACCGTCTGCCCCGTCTCACGAAGCGTGGACGAATAACTCTGTTCAACGGCAAAAGGAACAAGCCCGATCATCATGATCCAAAGGTAGTCTTTGCCATAGCGCAGAGTGGCAGCAAGGTCGCCGGTGGCGGAGCCGTCATGCAGATACAGGCTGATCAGCGGATCCTGGAACACAACCATGATCGTTACCGCGATCGCCGTAATAACGAGACAGATGATCAGCTTAAAGCGCAGCGTATCGCGTACGCCTTTCATGTTCTTCTGTCCGTAGAATTGTGCCGTAAAAATACCGGCGCCGGAGATGGCGCCAAAAATGCAAAGATAAAAGATAAAAATCAACTGGTTCACGATCGACACGCCGGACATCTGCTCTGTCCCGACGCGTCCGACCATGATATTGTCAAGCATGCTGACGAAATTGCTGATCCCGTTCTGCAACATGATCGGCAGCGAGATCGCAAGCACACGCTTATAAAACTCTTTATTCCCTATCAGTTTCCTCATTTAACTCATCGCGAATCACTTTCGATGCAGTCTCTTCCTGTACTTGTTTTATAAAGTCATCAAGATCCCTTGCGCCTTCATCACCTAAGAAGCGGCTCCTGACTGCAATCTTTCCTGATTCTTCTTCTTTCTGTCCTAAGACTAACATATACGGTACTTTTTCAAGTCTGGCTTCACGGATCTTGTATCCGATCTTCTCCGTGCGCGTATCCATTTCGGCGCGGATGCCTGCCGCACTCAGTTTATTCAGTACCGACTTACTGTAATCTGCATATTTATCGGAGATCGGCAGCACCTTTACCTGAACCGGTGCAAGCCATACCGGGAATTTACCTTTGGTTTCTTCGATAATGTATGCCATGAACCGGTCAAGCGATCCCAAGATCGCGCGGTGCAAAACGACCGGGGTTTTTTCCGTGCTGTCCGAATCGATGTATTTTAAGTCGAATTTTGCAGGTAAGCAAAAATCAAGCTGGCAGGTGGAAAGTGTATACTCGCCGCCGACTGCGGGCTTAACGTTGACATCAAGCTTCGGTCCGTAGAAGGCTGCCTCGCCGATCTCTTCGGTATATTCGATACCGATGTCATTAAGCACCTGACGCAGGGCATTTTCTGCCGTGTTCCACATTTCATCGTCCGGATGGTATTTTTTCGTATCGGCAGGATCACGAAGCGAAAGCACGCATCTGTAATCCGTAATGCCGAAATCCTTATATACATCAAAGATTAGATCCACCACGCGACTGACTTCGTCTTTGATCTGCTCCGGAGTCACAAACAGGTGCGCATCATTCTGGCAGAAGTGACGGCCCCTCTCGATCCCCTTCAGCGATCCGCTGGGCTCAAAGCGGAAATCATGTGCGATCTCACCGATGCGGATCGGCAGATCACGGTAGGAATGCCGCTTGTTTGCATAGATCATCATGTGGTGCGGGCAGTTCATGGGACGGAGCACGAAACTCTCTCCTTCCACCTCCATGGGCGGGAACATATTTTCTTTATAATGATCCCAGTGTCCGCTCGTCTGATACAGTGCAACCGTTCCGACGCAGGGCGTCATAACGTGCTGATAGCCTAACTTGCGCTCTTTTTCCTTGATGTAATTCTCCAGTTCCATCCACATCGTATAACCCTTGGGAAGGAACA
>JAFYDQ010000151.1 GCA_017544705.1 Lachnospiraceae bacterium
ACCTGTCGGCCCTCACCGACGGCACCCTCTTCACGCTGGGGCTTGGTGTGAAGAACCTGCTTTTTGCTTTTGCTGCGCTGGTACTCCTGATCGCAGCCGACCTGCTGTGCGAAAAGAAGAATTGTGATATCGCCCACCTGCTTACCAATGTAAAATGGCCCATCCGCTGGGTACTTTACTATATTGTTGTGACCATGGTCCTGTTCTCCTGCAACTTAAGCACGCAGGAGTTCTTATATATGAAGTTTTAGGGGCTTGTGCATCGGAAGTCAGCGATAATCGGCTAAATCGATGCATTCGTTGATCAAAGGGATCAGGGACCGGACAATAATTGCTGAAAAAGAAATCATTGATAGAGAATATAGAGAAACCATGAAGAGCAAACTGATCTTTCTGGCAAAGTGTATATTGGCGGCGCTACCGTTCCTCGTTGTGATCGTATTCACGTTTGCGTATCCCATGGCCTATATGGATAATGAGTATCCGGCCAGGAAGTACACGCGGGAAGTGATCACGGGCAAGACGGATTATGAGACGCTGATCCTCGGGGATTCGAGGGCGATGGCGGATCTGATGCCGGAATATCTCGGGGACGGGTGCGTCAATCTGGCAACGGGCGGCGCGACATCCGTGGAAAACTATTACTATCTGCAGGACTATCTGAAGCATCATCAGGCACCGGAGACCTGCCTGATCCTGTTCGCGCCGTTTCATTATTCTTATATGGATAATTTCCGGACCAGGACCGTATACTTTAATGACCTGTCCATCGCACAGATGGCGGAAGTCAGAAAGAATGCGCATGCCGTCGGCGCACAGGCCGTAACGGAGGAAGTGGATACAACCGATCTGATCGCAAACCGCCTGCGCCTGCCGAATGTCTATCTGCCGGCATTGCTCAATGCGCGCTTTACGGGAAGGTATGACGATAACAGCAAGATCCTGTCGAATTTAAGGGAGTCGCGCGGGTATGCGCCGTTTGGAACGGCAGAGGGGTCGGATGAACTGAATTATGAGACTTCCTATGAGAGCCTCAGGGAGTCGGGCGATTCACAGCTGATCGGCATTTACATGCGCAAGCTGATCGAATTGTGTGAGCAAAACGGGATCCGTGTGGTCGTGCTGCAGGCCCCGATGAATAAGGCAAGCTTTGATACCCTGCAGGAAGGATTCGTAAAAGGATATGCACTCTATATGCAATCGCTCTCTGATCTGTATCCGGACATTACGGTAGAGCGTGAGATTCCCTGTTATGAGAATGCGCTGTTTGGCGACAGTTCCCACTTAAATGAAACCGGAGCCCTGCAATATACGGAAGAGATCGCGCAGAAATACATGAACTGAAAAAATCCGGAGAAACTCAGGTAAACAGCAGCCAATAGGCGATGCCGTAGAGCAGCAGCAAATGTGCCGGATAGAAGAAATAGAAAAACCATTTCGCACTTTTCCCTTTTTCGCCGTTGTAAAAGAGCAGCGGGATCAGCGCAAGGCTTGAGGTGACGCGGGACGGACGGTTCATCCATTCCCAGAAAAAGAGAACGCCGCCGCCAAGTGCATAGGCGGTGCGGTCGATCCGAAGCAGCGGGTACATCAGATAGAGACCCGCGATCATTAAGATTCCCTTGAAATCATAATCACAATTGACGAAATAAGCCAGTGTGGCAGCAGCTGCAACCGGTACATACATCAGCAGCTCACGCAGGACGACCGGAATGCCGGAGTGCCGGATCTTTTCCATGAGGATCAGCATCAGCAGGCCGATCGCAAGCGTGATCATAACGCTCTGCTGTGCATAGGAAAACGGCCGGAAAGCACTTGCCGGTTCAAACGGGTTATTCGCCAGTTCATTGGCCAGATCAAACGGGATATCGGAGAGTCCGGCAAAGATGACCAGACGTGCCAGATAGCGCCATTTGTTTTTGGTGTGGAAGATGCCTTCCACAAGCATGAAACAGAACAGGGGAAATGCGATCCGCCCCATGATGCGGCAGAAATTGTAGAGCACATCCATTCTGTGCATCATCTGATAGCCCATGGTCTCCAGATTGGCATTGGTGTAGGGCCAGATGATGAATGCACCGACGTGGTCGATGAACATGCATGTATAAGCAATGATCTTCAGATGAAATTCGCTCAAGCCGCAGGGCTTAGCCTGTACTGTGGTGTCCATGCAAAATATCATATCATATTCCATAACCCTGCTCAAGAAGAACATGGGAACGGGAGCGATTTTACGAATTTTCAAAAAGACGTGTCATTTGTGCCGGAATGTTGGTATACTTAAATTTATGAAAGCGAAATGGGTTGGTGTGCTGTTATCCCTTGTGCTTGGCGTAATGCTTGTAGGATGCGGCGAGACGGAAAAATCATATACGGATCAGGGTATGGATGCCCTGGAGGCACTTGATTTTGCGACAGCAAATACGCTGTTTGAATCGGCGCTTGCAGCAGGTGAGGATGCACAGCTTGCTTACCGCGGGCAGGGCATGGCGCTGCTGGGGCTGGATCAGTATCAGCAGGCGCAGACGGCTTTTGAGAATGCGCTGGCTCAGAGTAAGGGGCGCGTGCGCAAGATCGAATATGATATTTCCTATTATTTGGCGGTGGCGCAGGTCAAAGGCGGACAGCTGCGGGAAGCCTATGATACCTATACGGCGATCATCGGCATGAACGAAAGGGACGCCAAGGCCTATTATCTGCGCGGAAAAGTCAGCCTTGCCATGGATGATCTCGGCGCTGCGCTGCTTGATTTTGACCAGGCGGTCGTTCTGGCACCGACGGATTACGATACCTATATCCTGATCTGCAAGGACTTAACGAATGCCGGCTATGAATCCGAGGGCCTGGCCTATATCCAGCGGGCCAAGAATACGGACTACCGCAAATCGGAATACCAGATGGGTGTCTTCCATTATTATGCGGGAGAATACGAGGACGCCAGAACCTGTTTTGAAAACAGCAGAGGAAAAAAGGATTCCAAGGATCTGATCACCTACCTTGGAAAAACCTATGAAGCACTCGGTGATCTCAATTATGCCACATCTTTATACACGGATTATCTCACGGAGCATCCGGACGAGGCGGAACTCTACGTGCTGCTCGGGCGGGTCAAGATGCAGCTTCAGGACTATGAAGGTGCCCTCTCGGCCTTTGATGCCGGGATCGCGACAGGCGATGTGACCTATATGCAGAGCCTGAAATTCGATGAGATCGTAGCCTATGAATATCTGCTCGATTTCAAGAAGGCAGCCGTCCTGATGCAGGAATATCTGAACGAGTATCCGAACGATGAGACCGCAAAACGGGAATATGACTTCCTGAAAACGCGGTAAACCCCCAAAATACAACATATATTACTACCAAGAATTAAATAACACAAGATATAGTATTTTCTGTTGACTTTTACAACAAGTGGATGCTATACTTGATAATGTGGGCAGAACCTAGGGGAAAATTGCCCTAAAATACGCTTTTTTATAGAGGGAAGGGAGCTTTTTTGATGTTTAATGTAGTAAAACGTGATGGGGAGATTACCGATTTTAACTTGAGTAAGATCAACGATGCGATCATGAAAGCATTCGTTGCATGCGAGAAGCAGTACAACAACGACATGATCGATCTTTTAGCACTTCGTGTGACCGCCGATTTCCAGACCAAAATGAAAGACAATCTGATCCATGTGGAGGATATCCAGGACAGCGTTGAGACCGTTTTGGAGCAGGCCGGATATACAGATGTAGCCAAGTCTTACATTCTCTACCGCAAACAGAGAGAGAAGATCCGCAACATGAAATCCACCATCCTGGATTATAAGGATGTCGTAAACAGTTACGTGAAAGTCGAAGACTGGAGAGTTAAGGAGAATTCCACAGTTACCTATTCCGTAGGCGGCCTGATCTTAAGCAATTCCGGCGCCGTAACCGCGAACTACTGGCTGTCTGAGATTTACGACCAGGAGATCGCGGAAGCACACCGTAACGCAGACCTGCATATTCACGATCTTTCCATGTTAACGGGTTACTGCGCAGGCTGGTCCTTAAAGCAGCTGATCCAGGAAGGCCTCGGCGGGATCAGCGGCAAAATCACATCCGCACCGGCATCGCACCTCTCGGTTCTTTGCAACCAGATGGTCAACTTCCTTGGCATCATGCAGAACGAATGGGCAGGCGCACAGGCATTCTCTTCCTTTGATACATACCTTGCTCCCTTTGTCAAAGTCGATAACCTTACCTACAGAGAAGTTAAGAAGTGTATTGAATCCTTTATTTACGGCGTGAACACTCCGTCCCGCTGGGGCACGCAGGCACCGTTCTCAAATATTACGCTTGACTGGACGGTTCCGAATGACCTGGCTGAACTTCCGGCGATCGTCGGCGGCGAAGAGATGGATTTCAAATATAAAGACTGCAAGGCCGAGATGGACATGATCAACAAGGCCTTCATCGAGACCATGATCGAGGGCGATGCGAACGGCAGAGGATTCCAGTATCCGATTCCGACATACTCGATTACCCGTGATTTTGACTGGTCTGATACCGAGAACAACAGACTGTTGTTCGAGATGACCAGCAAATACGGCACGCCTTATTTCAGCAACTATATCAATTCCGACATGGAGCCTTCCTATGTAAGATCCATGTGCTGCAGACTGCGTCTGGACCTGCGCGAACTGCGCAAGAAGACCGGCGGCTTCTTCGGTGCCGGCGAATCCACGGGTTCCGTTGGTGTTGTTACGATCAACATGCCAAGAATCGCGTATCTTGCAAGCAGCAAAGACGATTTCTTTGTTCGCCTGAACAGAATGATGGATATCGCAGCCCGCAGCCTGAAAGTCAAGAGAGGCATCATCTCCAAGTTGCTGGATGAGGGACTTTATCCTTATACAAAGAGATACCTCGGCAACTTTGACAACCACTTCTCAACGATCGGTCTGGTCGGCATGAACGAGGTAGGCTTAAATGCAAATTGGCTCAGAGCAGATCTGACCGATAAGCGCACACAGGAATTCACGAAGGAAGTCCTGAACCACATGCGCAACCGTCTCTCTGATTATCAGGAGCAGTACGGCGACCTTTACAATCTCGAAGCCACACCGGCTGAAAGTACGGCTTACCGTCTGGCGAAGCATGACAGGAAGCGCTGGCCCAACATCAAGACCGCGGGCGCGCCGGGCGAGACCCCTTACTACACGAACAGTTCTCATCTGCCAGTTAACTATACAGCGGATATTTTCGACGCACTGGATATTCAGGATGAGTTACAGACGCTTTATACGAGCGGTACTGTATTTCATGCATTCCTCGGCGAAAAGCTTCCGGACTGGAATGCGGCCGCATCTTTGGTCCGGAAGATCGCCGAGAACTACAGACTTCCGTATTACACGCTTTCACCGACTTATTCCGTATGCCGCGAGCACGGATATCTGACCGGTGAGCAGAAGACCTGCCCGCATTGCGGCGCGGTTACCGAAGTCTACAGCCGTATCACCGGTTACTACCGTCCGGTCCAGAACTGGAATGACGGTAAGGCTCAGGAGTACAAGGACAGAGTTGTTTATGATTTAAACTGCTCCTGCATGAAGCGTCCCGCAACTTCCGTTGTAACCTTATCGGGCCTTACGGAGGATGCTCCGGTCAAAGTCACACCCGCAGAAGATGTGAAGTACCTCTTCACCACGAAGACCTGCCCGAACTGCAAACTGGCAAAGAGCTATCTGCAGGATGAGCAGTACATCCCGATCGATGCCGAGGAGAACATGGAACTGGCACAGAAGTACGGTGTGATGCAGGCACCGACGCTGGTTGTTGTCAACGGCGATTCTTATGAGAAATACGTGAATGCATCCGCGATCAAGAAATATGCGGAAGAGCACGCGGGAGTGCTCGTTTAACAAGTGAATGCATAAAATAGCCGCCTCACCGGCGGCTATTTTTTTAGGCGGATTCGACAACCGAACCCGCGAAAGAGAAGAAATGAAGAAATGAAGAAATCGCGTCCGCGGCATCCTTATGTAAGGCACGCCGAAGCAGCCCCCGCGATGGACACATGAAACAGGAGGAAAAAGAGATGATCAACAAACTGATCGCAAACATCCGGAAAACAAACGCACCGATCGTGGTGGGACTCGATCCGATGCTCAGCTATATTCCGGAGCATATCGTGAAAAAGGCATACGCGGATTACGGCGAAACGCTGGCAGGGGCCGCAGAGGCGATCCGCAACTATAACCGCGGCATCATCGATGCCGTCTGCGATCTCATTCCCGCGGTCAAACCGCAGATCGCCATGTATGAACAGTTTGGCGTGGAAGGCATGATCGCCTTTAAGAAGACCGTGGAATATGCGCATGAAAAAGGCCTCGTCGTAATCGGCGACATCAAGAGAGGCGATATCGGTTCGACATCCGAAGCTTACGCGGTAGGGCACCTCGGCAAGGTTGCGATCGGCAGCAAACGCATCGCACCGTTCGGGGAAGATTTTGCGACCGTGAATCCCTATCTTGGAAGCGACGGGATCAAGCCGTTCATCAAGGTCTGCAAGGAAGAAGGCAAGGGCATCTTCGTGCTGGTCAAGACTTCGAACCCGAGCAGCGGCGAATTCCAGGACCGGCTGATCAGGGGTGTGAGCGGTAGCGCAGATGGCGAGGCAGACCGCCCGCTCTATGAGGTGGTCGGTGAGCAGGTTGCAAAATGGGGCGAAGCATGCATGCCGGAAGCTCCCTCTGATGATGCGGACGCCGGGAGTTCTTACGGATACAGCAACGTCGGCGCGGTGGTCGGCGCGACATACCCTGAGATGGGCAGGATCCTGCGGAAGCTGATGCCGAAGACCTACATTCTGGTACCCGGCTACGGCGCCCAGGGCGGCAAGGGTTCCGACTTAAAGCCGTTCTTTAACGAAGACGGCCTGGGCGCGATCGTCAACAGCTCGCGCGGCATCATCGCAGCCTACAAGCAGGAAAAGTACGCATCGTTCGGGCCGGAGGGCTATGCGGACGCAGCCCGCGCCGCCGTACTCGACATGCAGAAGGACATCGCAGAGGGCGTCGGGTTGTAATATCACTGATGTTTTTCCTGAAATCTGAGATAATCAGCGATTTTTGATGTCAAGTCGAAAATCGCTGACAAAACGGAAGATAATTGTAAAAATCGCTGACCGTTACCCAAAATGGACACAGTCAGCGACTTTTTTATTTTTTTGCAATATTGTATTGACAAACAATATTATACGACGTATAGTATTATACGATCAATGACGATAGATCATTCAATAAAAGAGGAGGAGAACACGATGACATATCAATTGACGGCACCGCTTCTGGATGCATGTGTTCTGGGAATCGTAGATCAGGAGGATTCCTACGGTTATACGCTGACACAGAAAATGCGCCAGATCGTGGACATATCGGAGTCGACACTGTATCCGGTATTACGGCGCCTGCAGAAGGCAGGGCATTTGCGGACTTACGATGCTCCTTTCCAGGGCCGCAACAGAAGGTATTATGCGATCACGGATGCGGGCAGGAATCTGCTTGATTTTTACGGAAAAGAGTGGATCGCTTACAAGGGCAAGATCGACGAGCTGCTGGGGCAGCGCGCGGAAGCGACCGCGGCGGAAGCAGCAGAAACGGAAGCGGACGCGGCGGAAGACGTGGAAGCGGAAGCAGCTGAAACAGAAGAAGTCGAAGAAACAGAAGCAGCGGACGTGACAGAGATCGCAGAAGATGCGGCACCTGATGAGAGAGAGGGAGGAACAGATGAATAAGGCAGCATATCTGAAAGAACTGGATAAGCGTCTGAAATATATCCCGAAGGAAGATCGGGAGGACGCGATCGAATATTATACGGAACTGATGAGCGACATGGGACTGGATGAGGCGGAAGATGTGGAAGCAAGCCTTGGCAGCGCCAAAGTCGCGGCAAAGAAGATTTTGGACGAATGCACGAACAAGCATATCGAAGCCTATGAAGAGAAGAAAACCTTAAAGGGGCACGCGACGGTCGTATGGCTGTCGATCCTGGGCGCGTTATCCTTGCCGGTTTCCCTGCCTCTTGCGGCAGCGATCCTGGTACTGGCGATCGCACTTGTGATCGTGATCGTAGCGCTTCTGATCGTTTTTGCGGCGGTATCGTTTGCACTGGTGATCTCGGGTCTGGCAGGTTTTGTGATCATGTGGATGGCACCGGGCGTGCAGAAACTTGCCGTCCTCGGCTACGGACTTTGCGCACTGGGCGCCGGAAGTCTGATGGGCTTTGGCCTGTTCGTACTGATCCGTCTGATCTTCAGGAAGATCTTTAAGAAGAGAGATAATGTGACACAGGAGGAGAAAATAGATGAGTAAAGCGGGAAAAATCATTCTGATCGTGGCAGGCTCCATGCTGGGGCTCGGGATCATTCTGACGGCCATTGCCCTGTTCTTTGGCGCAAAAAAAGGGTTTGCCATGGATGTAGCAAATATGCAATATGCGGATGCGGACAACATGATCGAAGAGACCGTGGATCTTGATGAGTTTGATTCGCTGGAGATGGTTGTCACGTCCGCGGATGTGATTTTTACGAAAGGGGATGCTTACAGGGTCCATTACAAGGTATTGGAGACGCGTAAGCCGGAGATCAAGCAAAACGGAAAAAGCCTTTCGATCAAGCAGGAGGATTATTCTTCATTCTTTATGAACTTCGGCTATAGTGAGTCGGATTTTTATGAGATCACGGTGCCTGAGAGCGCAAAGGATTGCAAGATCGACCTTATGGCGACATCGGGAGATTTCACGATCGATGGGATCAATGTTTCCGGTTCGATCGTGCGGACGTCAGGGGATCTGCTGCTGCGTGATTGCGACGGCGGGGATCTGGAAGTGAAGGCGACCTCAGGAGAAATGAACTTCACGAACGTGAACTTAAATTCCCTGAAGACGAAGACGAGTTCCGGCGATATGAGGCTGGAAAATGTGACGGTGAAATCGCTCAGTGTGGAGAAAACTTCCGGGCTGCTGTACGGCAGTAACGTGAAGGCGGAAGAAATCTATACCAAGGCGACTTCGGGCGATACAGAAATGCATGACTTAACGGCAGACCGCATCGATTGCAAAGTCACATCCGGCGAGATGATTCTGGATATGGCAGGAAACGCGGACGATTATGATTTTGACCTGAAAGTGACGTCCGGGGACATCGTGATCAACGGCAACGAGAAGGAAAACGATTTCCTAAAAGAGACCGGAAGCGACAAGAAGATCAAGGTCGACGCGACCAGCGGCGATATCGGGATTTCGATCCGCTAGGAATTGATGATTGAACTGAATTATTGTTAAATAATTGTGTCAGGACGTATGTGCCTGGCACAATTTACGTACATCGCATCCGGCCCTGCGACGGTTTCTGAGCAGGTGATGCATCCGGTCGGATGTGCAATGTTATGGAATACGGGAGAGAGAACGTGAAAAAAGAAAAGAAAAAACGCAGCATTGTCAGCAGGATCATCAAATGGGTCATCGGGCTGCCGATCGGCCTTATCGCATTAGCGCTCGTTACCGTCGGCGTCATGAAGACCGTGAATCATTTTCAGTATCTGATCACGACGGAAGGCGGGATCGAGGAGGATTCCTATGTTGAACTGGACGGTCAAATGCAGTTTATCAACATCCGGGGAGAGAATGAAAACAATCCGGTGATCCTGTATCTGCACGGCGGACCGGCGAGTCCGGATGGCTTTGTCGCTCATGTATGGGAGAAAGACCTGATCCGTGACTACACCTGTGTCACCTGGGACCAGAGAGGCTGCGGCAGGACCTATTACAGAAATATGGAAAAGGATCCGCAGAATGAGACGGCAACCTTTGAACAGGCCATCGAAGATACGGATGCGCTGGTGGACTATCTGTGCCAGCGTTTTGATCAGGAGAAGATCATCCTGGTGGGACACTCCTACGGAACGGTGGTCGGCAGTAAATATGCGCTGACGCATCCGGAGAAACTCAGTGCCTATATCGGGATCGGCCAGGTGGAGACGTTCGATTCCGAGCTGTACAGCTATGAAGATGCGCTCACGAAAGCAAAGGCAGCAGGGGATGATACAACGGAAATGGAGGCGGCGATCGAAGCTTTTAGGGCCGATCCGAAATTGGAGACGCTTATGAAAGCCAGGAAATACACCACCAAGTATCAGAAAGCACCGCGGGAAGGCAATGCGATCCTGCTTGGCCTTAAGTCCTCCTATATGGGTATTGACGATATGAAGTGGTTTCTTTCGATGAGCAATACGGAAGCGTTTTATCAGCTCAACAAGGAATTGCTGGATTATACGCTTACGGTGGATGTCAGGGACTTCGGGACCTCTTACAAGATCCCGGTCGGCTTTATCTCCGGTAGCGAGGACTGGACGACGCCGGTCAAATACACGCAGGAATACTGCGATACGATCAGCGCACCGAAGAAGGAATTCGTCACGATCGCAGGCTGCGGGCACAGTCCGCAACTGGATGCGCCGGACGAATTCGCCGTGACCCTGCGGAATATGCTGAAAGATTATACCGAATAAGACATCGGCAGAACGACGTTTGCTGCCGATTAAATGAAATCCGGCGGAACACCTTCCTCGAGTATGCTTTAAGGATTGCATACGAGAGGGAGTGTCGTTCCGCCGGATTTGTTTAACTGCGGATGTTGTGCCGGGTCTTAGAAGATCGGTACAACCGCTCCGTCATAAGTATTGTTGATGTAATCGCGGATCGCATCGGATGTCAGGACCTTGGAAAGTGCCTGAATCTTCGGCAGATTCTCGTTGCCCTCTTTGACAACCAGAATGTTTGCGTAGGTCTGTGCGGCTTCGGAATCGGCTTTCTCAGCAGCGAGTGCTTCGGAAACCTTTAAGCCTGCATCGATCGCATAGTTTCCGTTGATGACTGCAACAGCGACTTCGTCAAGCTGTGCGGGAAGCAGTGCTGCCTCCATCTCAAGGATATCAATGTTCTTCGGGTTTTCCGTGATGTCATTCTTGGTAGCAGTCAGGCCGACACCGTCTTTTAACTTGATGATGCCGTTGTCCTGCAGCAGCAGAAGCGCACGCGCTTCGTTGGTCGTATCGTTCGGAACGGCAATGGAAGCGCCATCCGGAAGATCTTCCAAGGAATTGCAGGTTCCCGCATAGATCCCGTAGGGCTCGTAGTGCACGCGGGTCACCGTTACCAGGTGGGTCCCGTTGCTTGCGTTAAAATCATCCAGATAAGGCTGATGCTGGAAATAGTTGGCATCCACATCCCCGGATTCGGTGGAAGTGTTCGGGATGATGTAATCATCCATGACTTTGATCTCCAGTGTATAACCCTGTTCCGCAAGAACGGGAATGCACTGCTCCAAGATCTCTGCATGCGGTGCACTGGAAGCTGCAACTGTAATGGTGGTGTCTTCTTCGGATGCTTTGCCGCAGGCTGTCAGTGCCAGTAAGGTTGCGCCTGCAAGTAAAGCGGTCAAAATTCTTTTTCTCATCTTTCTTCCTCCTTAAATTTACTCCTCATATATGATTGTTATACACCCGCACGGGCGGGCGTTTCAACCCGTGTTTGATTTTGCCTAACCGCGGATCCGCTTATCCGTTTTCTTGGCAAAATAGTTAAATACAACCTGCATGATCTGCACCAGGATGATGAGCAGCAGTGACGAAATGTACATGATCTTCGAATCAAAACGGTAGAGACCATATTGGATCGCAAGCTGTCCGAGTAAGCCGCTTCCTGCGATGAGGTAGGCCATCGGTGTGTAGCCGAGGATCGTCGTGATCGCGATCGCGGCACCGATGATCAGGGAAGGCTTTGCTTCGGGGATAATGACTTTGGTAACGATC
>JAFYDQ010000152.1 GCA_017544705.1 Lachnospiraceae bacterium
TCATAGTCTTCCCGATGCGTCACGTAAAAGAAAAAGTAATCGGCGTCCGGCCTGCTGCCGATACAGACACTGTCATCAAACAGGGACAGCAGCGCATCCGCCGTTTTCTGAAGCACCGTATCGCCCGTGCTGCGCCCGAACATCTCATTCAGGATATGAAAATGCCCGATGTTGAATACCAGCGCATCCATGGGTTCTTGTGCATAGTATGTGTCGATCTGGCTGATGTATTCCAGGAAAAATTCGCGTGTGTAAAGAGACGTCAGCGGGTCTTTTTCGGCACTTTTGATGATGCTTTTATCTTCATACAACTGGATGATCCGCTCGCATCTTGCCAGAATGACTTCCGGCATATCATAGGGCTTCGTGATAAAATCATCTGCGCCCATTTTAATGCTTTTTACCTCCGCAGGCTTTTCCGAAGTCATAACGATCACCGGGATGTTGGTAAGCAGTTCGTCTGCGCGGATCTTTTCAAGCAGCGCAAATCCGTCCATGACCGGCATTAACAGATCCATCAGGATCAGGGAATATCTGCCGCCCTTTTCCGTGATCATTGCATATGCCTTTTCGCCGTCCTCTGCCTGATCGACCTCATATTTCTGTCCAAGGATATTGCTTAAGATCTCCCGGTTGACCTCCTCGTCATCCACAACGAGGACCCGTCGCTTCAGACCTGCTTTGTATCCAAAATCACTCATACTTTTTATCCTTTCTGTATTGATATGTATTAATGAAACCTGTATTCCCAGATCAGTTCCTCCATGGTCTGGTATAGCCTGTCCGGTTCCACCGGTTTCGAAAGATGTGCGTTCATGCCGACCTGCAGAGATCTCTGCACGTCTTCATCAAATGCGTTCGCTGTCATGGCAATGATCGGGATCTTTGAAGCATCCTCCCTGCTTAAGTGCCGGATCTTCTTCGTCGCTTCGAGGCCGTCCAGCTCCGGCATCCGCACATCCATAAGAATGGCATCATAATAGCCCTCTTCGCTGGCCGCAAACATCTCAACAACCACCTTTCCGTTGATGGCGTGGTCTGCCTGCATTTCCCTGATCGACAACAGTTCCTTCATGATCTCGGCATTGATCTCAACATCCTCTGCAATCAGGATCTTTCTGCCGGCAAGATCCGCCCGTTTCTTTTCTTTGTAGAGCGTCATGTTATTCTTTCTTGCGATCCTGTCGAACTCATCGATCACATTGGAGGCAAACAGCGGTTTGGCAAGGAACGAATCCACGCCGACATGGAGTGCTTCATCCATGATCTCATCCCAGTTAAATGAGGTAAGGATAATGATCGTCGTCTCATTATCGTAGAGTTCCCTGATCCGTTTTGCCGTTTCGATCCCGTCCATATCCGGCATCTTCCAGTCCAAAAGGACCAGATTGTACGGATCGTGTTTGGTATGCCGGATCTCAAGCATATCCAAAGCCTCCTGTCCGGATACGGCAATATCCGTCCGGATGCCGACTTCATCAAGAACCAGTCTTGCATGCTCTGCCGCCACTTCCTCATCATCGACAACCAGCACGTACATATCGGACGGATCAATGTAACTGGTGGCAAGTCTCTGATGTTCACAGTCTTTCAGCGTGATATTGACAACAAACTCCGTTCCTTCCCCTTTCGTTGAGGAAACGGAAATGGTCCCGTTCATGATCTCCACGATGTTCTTCGTAATCGCCATGCCAAGTCCCGTACTGCCGTATTTATTTTTGTTATCGCTGTGTTCCTGTGCGAAGGTGTCAAAGATCTTGGGTAAGAAAGAAGGATCCATCCCGATCCCGGTATCGGTGATCACAAATTTGATCGTTGTCTGATCCTCATAGGAAGCTACTTTCTCAACTGCCAGTGTCACGCTTCCCGACGCTTCCGTAAATTTGATCGCATTGCTTAAGATGTTGATGAGCACCTGCTTGAGTTTCATATCGTCCCCGATATAATAGTCGCTGATGCCGCCGGTCACCCTGCATTCATATTTCAGACCCTTTTCCGTACACTGGGCCATGACCATCGTGTTGATCTGTTCGAGCATGGCACGGAAAGAAAACTCTTCTCTTCGTATGACGATCCTTCCGGATTCGATCCGGCTCATGTCCAAAATGTCATTGATCAGCCCCAGCAGGTGTTTTGCACTCTCACCGATCTTCTCAAGGTATTCCTTTGTTGCCTGCGGCAGTGTCTCATCCCGCAGTGCCAGGGAATCAAGTCCGATGATCGCGTTCATGGGCGTGCGGATCTCATGACTCATGTTGGACAGAAAGGCGGTTTTGGCGCGGTTTGCTTCCTCTGCCGATTCCAGCGCTTCGCTGAGCATCTGGTTTTTTGCCATGCTTTCGCGCATTTCCTGATCGATCACGGTCAGTCCCAGGCCGACCGCATGGACAATATGATCATCGCGG
Source organism: Lachnospiraceae bacterium (assembly GCA_017544705.1). Taxonomy (GTDB): domain Bacteria; phylum Bacillota; class Clostridia; order Lachnospirales; family Lachnospiraceae; genus UBA2868. The sequence goes on from JAFYDQ010000152.1 coordinate 2,406, forward strand.
TCTTCCGGATGTCTGACGCCGGCCATACGGATCATCTCATAATACTCGTTACCGTCACGTTTTACCAGGTAGCGGTAACTGATGATCACATTCTCGGCGAGCGCTGCCCTTACATTATCCGGTTTGATAAAATCAAGGAAGTCCTGCCTGTAACTCTCGTCCACATAGTTTTCGCCGTACCAACTGAACCGCTCGAGATAAGGGAAATGGATCCCTTCTCCGGTCTGTTCTTTGTCATTCGGATCATCCCTGTAGCAGACCGCATCGTTTTTATCGAGGTCCACGTGATAAACGCTTCGGTAATCCGCTGCCATGGCAGTGATCATTCTGTCCTGGTCTTCCCGGTATTTCTGCTGCTCGATGAGTTTCTCGGAAAGCGCGATCTTCTCTTCCATCTCTTTCTTTTTCCGCCGATTCCCCATGATCGCGAAAAAGAGAATGAGTGCGACGGCAACCAAAAGAATCAGCGCGATGGGCATCGTGTGATCCAACAGAAAATCTGCAGCCGTATAGGTATAGAGACCGTCCGTATAACGGTAGGGAAGATTCTGCAGATATTCTTCCCCGGCCACACTGATACCGCGATTGATCAGTTTCAAAAGCCCTTCGTTGCCGATCTTGATCCCAAAGCACCGATCATCGATATAATTCAGTTTTCTGGTGGAAAGGTCATTGAATCTGCTTCTCTTGGTGATTTCGTTCACACGCAGTCCGTTTAAGGTTGTGGCGCCGACCGTTTTCTCATCAACGGCCCTAAGGCAGTCTTCGATCGACGGATAAAAGGTGATCTTGGCGTCGGGATAATGTGCGCTGATATAGTAATACTGCATCCGGTTATTTTCATTGACCGCAAAGTTCTTCTCCGTCAGGTCTGTATATTCCCCTTTATAAACCAGTTCCGTTGCGGCAGATTCGACGGTGGAGGACTGGTAGATCCCGTTTAATTCCGAATAATACAATCCGCCGCCGACAGGAAAGGCAACATCGATGCTGCCGTTTCTTAAATCCGTGACCATTTCGTCATAGTTGTTGTAACCGGTATATACCGGTTTCAGATCAGAAATCTGAAGTTCTTCAAGCATGTGCGGCAGGAGCTCACTAATAAGACCCGTTACCGACCCCGTCTTGTCCGTATCGGAATAGGGAAGATAATTGTTAAGATACCCCACCTTCAGTTCCTGATGGGACCCAAGCCATTCTTTTTCGGCATTTGACATGGTTCTGCTCGTAATACTCGATGAGTAATACTTGATCCGCAGAGAATTGATATAGTTCGGTTCTTCCACTGCCAACTGTTCCTGTGCAACATTCAGTTCGTCAAGAAGATCCTTCCTGCCGATCGTGACACACAGATAGTAATCGGAAGAACCGAATACATACAGAAGCTCGGCATTGTTTCTGCCGGATGCGCCGTCGCTCTCGGCGACAAAAGCATCTACAACCCTTCCGTCAAAATCATTCAGCATATGCTGATAATCCGGATATTTATGAATGTCCGCTTTGATATCATGTTCTTCTAAGAAGCGCTCCAGCACGCCGACCATTGCACTGTCCAGAACACCGATCTTTTTCCCGGAAAGTGTTGCATAAGAATAGGTAATGCTGTCATCATCGGCATGTTTTACCATGTTATAGGTTTCGCTGCCCATGGCACTGTCCGGGTAACCGATGATGGATTCTCTCTCCTCTGTTTTGGCAAGTCCCGCAAGCA
>JAFYDQ010000021.1 GCA_017544705.1 Lachnospiraceae bacterium
GACAATATTCGTAGTTTCCGTTGCACTTGGAACAGAACCGGAATTCCAGATCTTCCCCGTCTTCTTCCGTGCGTCCGCAGATCGCACACTTATGCTTGGAGATCGCACGCATCTTCGCTGTCTGCTCGGTCTGCTTCCTGTCTTCCGCCCTCCTGTGTATTTCCGAAGGTTTCATGCGTGCAAAATTTCTGCCGCTCAAGAAAAAGATCAGAAAATTGAGAAGCGATGCGATGATCGCGACTTTGCCCGCATAATCGAAAAAGATCCCGTACTGTACAAAAGCCGCAAAGAAATTCATACCGAGGCGCGACGCATAAAAGACCGTACCGATATTGAAAAAACTTGCTAGCAGGATCACGATGTCCAGATACGCCAGCCACTTGATCTTTACGGGTATGAAGAAATACAGCAGAACACGCATGTCCGGATAGCAGGCTGCGAAAGCCAGGAAAATAGACAACGTGATGTAATAGGTGGAAAACACGCTTCCGATCTCACTGCCGATCACGACAAGGTTTGTTGCACCCGTGAGTGAACAGAATGCATAGAGCGCAAAGGCACCGATGACCGTAAACAGCATTCCCGAAAACAGATACACGTTATAACGGAACGTGCCCCAGGTCCGTTCCAGGGATCTTCCGATCGAATAGTAAAAGAACAGCATGATGATCGTGAAAATATTGAGCGACGTCGGCGGCATCAGGATCCAGGTTATGACTCTCCACACCTGACCGTGCAGGATCAGATCAGGATTCAGGTTCAAAAACTCTAAAGATCCCGTAAGGCCCAGAATATAACCGATGCCATAGCCAACGATCAGATACAGCGACAGATTCGGGATCGCAAACCTGCCGATCTTTTTTTCCATTTTGTCCAAAAATCGATTCATATTTTATCCGTCCGAATACACATAGTTCACGTAGCATTTTATCATATTTTTCGTGTCTATGCGACCGATTTTATAAAGCTTTTATTTGTAAACTATAAAGAAATCCTTTATAATCACATATTGTGGGTTATCAAACCACCATGACGACAGGTAAGACATGAATCAGAATCCAAACCTCGCATACCGGCTTGGGATTGACATCGGTTCCACGACCGTAAAGATCGCCCTGCTGGGTGCTGACAATCAAATCATCTTTTCCGACTACGAAAGGCACTTTGCAAATATCCAGGAAACGCTGCACGGTCTGCTGAAAAAAGCCGAAGACGCCCTGGGTCAGCTTACCGTGTGTCCGATGATCACGGGCTCTGGCGGACTGACGCTTGCAAATCACCTTCAGGTGCCGTTTGTCCAGGAAGTCATTGCCGTATCAACCGCCTTAAAACACTATCATGATCAGGTGGATGTCGCCATCGAACTGGGCGGGGAAGATGCCAAGATCATCTATTTCGAAAACGGGAACGTCGAACAGCGCATGAACGGGATCTGTGCCGGCGGAACCGGTTCCTTTATCGATCAGATGGCTTCTCTTCTTCAGACGGATGCCGCAGGATTGAACGAATATGCCAGACACTATCATTCGCTCTATACCATCGCCGCAAGATGCGGTGTTTTTGCCAAATCCGACATTCAGCCGCTCATCAACGAAGGTGCGACCAGGGAGGATCTGGCTGCATCCATCTTTCAGGCCGTTGTAAACCAGACGATCTCAGGTCTTGCCTGCGGCAAACCGATCCGCGGGCATGTTGCGTTCCTTGGCGGCCCCCTGCACTTCTTAACGGAACTCAAAGCTGCTTTTATCCGCACGCTGAAGCTGGATAATGAACATACCATTGACCCGAAGGAATCCCATCTGTTTGCCGCGATCGGGTCTGCAATGCATGCAAAGCCGGCAGGCGAAGTATCGCTGCATGACATGATCCGCAAGTTATCCCACGGGATCCGCATGGACTTTGAAGTGGCCCGTATGGAACCGCTGTTTGCATCCGAAGCAGACTATCAGAAATTTACAAACAGACATTCCAGGCATCACGTGAAAACCGGATCATTTTCGGATTATTCCGGCAACTGTTATCTCGGGATCGATGCCGGTTCCACGACAACCAAGATCGCCCTGATCGGGGAAGACGGTTCCCTGCTCTATTCCTATTACGCAAACAACAGCGGCTCCCCGTTAAAATGTGCGATCGGAGCCATTCAGGATATCTATGCGAACAAACCGGAAGGCGCAAAGATCGTACACGCCTGTTCCACGGGTTACGGCGAAGCACTCTTAAAGGCGGCGCTGCAGCTGGAAGAAGGCGAGGTCGAGACCATCGCGCACTACTATGCTGCTGCTTTCTTTGATCCGGATGTGGACTGCATCCTGGACATCGGCGGCCAGGACATGAAATGTATCAAGATCAAGGATCAGACCGTCGATTCCGTACTCTTAAACGAAGCCTGCAGTAGCGGGTGCGGATCCTTCATCGAAACCTTTGCCAAATCCCTTGGTTATTCCGTACAGGACTTTGCGAAGGAAGCGTTGTTTGGTGCCCATCCGATCGATCTGGGCACACGTTGTACGGTCTTCATGAATTCCAAAGTCAAACAGGCGCAAAAAGAAGGCGCATCCGTATCCGATATTTCCGCAGGACTTGCATATTCCGTGATCAAAAACGCCCTCTTCAAAGTCATCAAGGTATCCGATGCTTCTTCCATGGGCGATCATATCGTTGTACAGGGCGGTACGTTTTATAACGATGCCGTGCTGCGCAGTTTTGAAAAGATTGCCGGAACCGAAGTGATCCGTCCCGACATCGCGGGGATCATGGGCGCATTCGGCGCCGCTCTCATTGCCAGAGAGCGTTTCCTGCAAAACCCCGTGACAACCATGCTTTCGATCGATGAGATCAATGCATTTTCCTATTCCACGAGCATGACCAAATGTCAGGGCTGCATCAATCATTGCAGGCTGACGATCAACACTTTTTCCGATAACCGCAGATTTGTTTCCGGCAACCGGTGTGAGCGCGGACTCGGAAAAGTCAAAAACGAAGAAAACATTCCCAATCTGTTTGAATATAAAACAAAACGCCTCTTTTCCTATACGCCGCTTTCCGGTGAGGAAGCATATCGCGGAAAAGTGGGAATCCCGCGCGTTCTCAATATGTACGAGAACTATCCCTTCTGGCATGTTTTCTTCAGCAAACTCGGGTATGAAGTTGTTCTGTCCCCGCAGTCAACGCATAGGATCTACGAACTCGGTATCGAATCCATTCCCTCCGAATCGGAATGCTATCCCGCGAAGCTTGCGCACGGACACGTACAGTGGCTAATCTCACAGGGGATTGGTTTCATCTTCTATCCCGCCGTCTTTTATGAACGCATCGAAAACAAAGATGCCGACAATCATTACAACTGCCCGATCGTCACTTCCTACAGTGAGAACATCAAGAACAACATGGAAGCGATCAGTGACGGCACCGTATACCTGCTGAATCCGTTCCTGGCCTTTACAAACCTGTCCGTGCTGACGGAAGGGTTAAAGGCTGCTTTTCCCGACATCTCCGCATCGGAGATCACGGAAGCCGCAGCGGCAGGATGGGCGGAACTGTCGGCGTTTCATGCGGACATGCAAAAGCAGGGTGAGGAAGTCATCCGCTATCTGAATGAAACCGGAAAACACGGGATCGTTCTTGCAGGCCGTCCGTATCACATTGATCCGGAGATCCACCACGGGATTCCGGAAATGATCAATTCCTACGGCCTGGCTGTCCTGACGGAGGACTCGGTTTCACACTTAAGCCCCGCGGAACACCCCTTGCTTGTCACGGACCAGTGGATGTACCACTCCAGGCTTTATAATGCCGCAAACTATGTCAAGACCGTCGATAATCTGGATCTGGTCCAGCTGAATTCCTTCGGATGCGGACTGGATGCCGTCACGACGGACCAGGTGAACGATATCTTATCGGATGCCGACAAGATCTACACCTGTTTAAAGATTGATGAAGTGAACAACCTCGGTGCCGCAAGGATTCGGATCCGTTCTCTGCTGTGTGCGATCGACCTGAAGAAAAAGCGCCTTGCCACGCGGAAGATCGCGTCCTGTGCCTATGAGCGCGTGATCTTTACCGAGAAAATGCGCACGGATTATACGATCCTCTGCCCGCAGATGTCACCGATCCATTTTGACATCATCGAAAGTGCATTCCATGCAGCCGGCTATCGGGTCGTACTGTTGAACCATTCCACCAAAGATGCGGTTGATATGGGATTAAAATATGTCAATAACGATGCCTGCTATCCTTCCCTGATCGTCGTCGGACAGATCATGGATGCGATCGCAAGCGGACAATACGATACGGATCATCTCGCGGTGATCATGACACAGACGGGCGGCGGGTGCCGTGCGACCAATTATATCGCCTTTATCAGACGTGCCTTACAAAAGGCCGGCCTTGCCCATATTCCCGTCATTTCCCTGAACCTTTCCGAGATGGAAAAGAATCCGGGATTTAAGGTTAGCGTTGCCCTGATGTATCGCGGCGTTACGGCACTGATCTTCGGAGATGTGATCATGCGTTGTCTCTACAGGATGCGCCCTTATGAGACGGTAAAAGGATCCGCTGATAAGCTTCATGAAAAATGGACAAAGATCTGTGCGGATTTTGCAAGTTCCGCCTACCCGTCCCTGTTCCGTTTCGGACATCTGTGCCGGAAAATTGTACGGGAATTCGATGCATTACCGGTCACGGATAAGAAAAAGCCGCGCGTCGGTATCGTCGGTGAGATTCTGGTCAAATTCTCTCCGCTTGCCAACAACTATCTGGTCGATCTGATCGAATCGGAGGGCGCGGAGGCCGTTGTTCCGGATCTGACGGATTTCCTGCAATACTGCTTCTACAACCAGATCTATAAATATCAGCATCTCGGCATCAAAAAAAGCACAGCCGTAAAGAGCCGGCTCGGCATTTGGTTTATCAACCGCCTGCGTGCCGCTTCCGTACATGCGCTCAAAAAAAGCAAGCATTTTGAACCTCCTGTAAAGATTCAAACGCTTGCCGGGTATGCGGAGAGCATCGTATCGATCGGGAATCAGACCGGTGAAGGCTGGTTTTTGACCGGAGAAATGCTCGAGCTCATTCACAGCGGCGCAACAAATATCGTCTGTACCCAGCCGTTTGGCTGCCTGCCCAATCATGTGGTCGGGAAGGGTGTGATCAAGGCCATCCGCTCACATTATCCGGATGCCAACATCGTGGCGATCGATTATGATCCGGGAGCCAGCGAGGTCAATCAGCTCAACCGTATGAAACTGATGCTGCATACGGCATTTTTGAAGCTGAAAACCGATCAGGCCTGAGCGTGCTCCATGTATCGGCGGAAAGCTGCGGCAAAGCTTAAATACTGCCTTTCCACAACAGTATTCTCATCGATCAAGATCGACCGGTATAATTCCCTTGCATCACTCTCATATTCCGGAAGATGCAGGATCACGCACTGCTGTCTGATCGCCCTTAGGCAATTTGCAAATAACAGCTTGTCTTTTCTTTCATAATACGCATCACAATCAGTCAGTAACCGCAGTGCTTCTGCCGTGTCGGAATCGGACGTATCGGATTGATTCTCTTCCTTGGCATACCGTTTCCAGAGCCACCTGGTCAGAACATGATTTAAATGCTTTGCGGAAACCGGTTTTTGCAGATAGTCGTTAAAGCCCGCATCCAGAAAATCCTTATATTGCTCATCCATCGGGATGTCCGTGGTATAAACGAGCGGTACCTCTTTATAATACTCGCCGGGAAGCGAACGGATCTCTTCGGCCAGTTCAAAGGGCGTGACCTGACTGATATTCTGATCGATAAAGATCATGTCATATGTGCGTTCCCTGATATCTTTTAAGGCCTGTTTGGCATCCAATGCCCGATAGACTGTTGCCGAATACGGCTGCAGCATCTTTTCAAATACATTCATTCTGATCGAATTCTCATTGACCAGAAGCAGTCTGGCACCTTTTGCGATCTTGAATTCGGATTCGGCCTCATCCACTACCGTATTTGCTACGGGCTGCTCCGTGATCGGTGCCGTGCCGGCCTCCTCATTTTCCATTCCCAATACCGTGATCACTGCGATGAACAGTTCCTTGAACCGGTCATAGACCGGCTTGACTTCCATAGTGATCTTACGGTTCAGCGGCGCATAGATCGCTGAGATCGAATAAGCACCGTATACGGAATTATTGTACAGACGTTCTTCGGTTTCCTGGGACATCAGATAGATATCCGGGATCCTCTGCCCGATAAAATCATTCTTGATCACCTGTGCGACAATGTGTGCGCGCTTGTTCATATACACGACACGGAAAGCATCATCACAGACGAATACCAGATCGACAGAATTCTCCCTTAACAGATCCTCATAGTCTTCCTCACGGATCGTGATGCGTCTGTGATAGATCAGAAGCCGCGGCATCAACAGGATCGTTCCGATCGAGCAAAGGAGCATGTAGGGAAAACGGATCGGGAAAAACAACAGATCCAGAAACTCCAAAATAATCCCGAGCGCGGAAAATGAAAAAGTCAGTGCCCACAATTTCATCAGGTACTGATCTCTTTTTTTGAATTTCGTGCGGTTAAAATACACGTAGATATACGCAAGCGCGAACAGGAAGATTACGTCAAATACGGCGTGCAATATGATCTGCAGCGGTGTGTAGACGGGACAAACGATCCCAGCCTTGTTATAATTCATCTCTCCCTTGCTTAAGAAAATATCCGCAAAAAAGATGACGATCCCAAGGTAATACATGACCGAAATGACATGCCGGACAAATTTCCCCTTATAATTCAGGGAATAAGCTCCCATATTGATAAGATTTGCCATCAGGCATACGCCGGCATACCAGCAGAGCGCATACAGAATGTATTGCACGATCTCATTTCGGGTCAGCATCATGCCGACAAACGTGATGCACTGAAGTGCAAAGAAAGCGGTGGTAATGATCTGCCTGTTGATCGCATGGACGTCTTTTACGCGCACCTGAAACGTGATCGCCTTGGATATGGCGACCAGCATTTCAATGCATAGCGTGCTGTAGATCAACGTTTCAATCATTTCTGCTCCCGTATAAGAACCGGTATTATTTGACGATCAGGTTCAAGATCCTTCCCGGAACATAAATTACCTTGACGATGTTCCCGGATAATTTGTCGCCAAGCATTTCCTTGGCCGCGGCAACAGCCTCATCCTCTGTCGCGGTTTTGGGGATCGTAATCGTACCCTTGGTCTTTCCGAGTATCTGTACGCCGATCTCGATCGTATCCTCAACCGTTTTGGCCTCATCATATACCGGCCACGGTTCATATGCGAGTGTCTGATCATGTCCTAAGATCTGCCACAGTTCTTCTCCGACATGCGGGCAGACGCATGAGAACATCTTCACAAAACCTTCTGCGTATTCGACGCAGCATTTTCCTTCTTTATAGCAGGCATTCATAAAGATCATCATCTGGCTGATCGCCGTATTGAATGCCAGTTTTTCAAAGTCCGTCGTGATCTTTTTCACGCTCTGATGGTAGACTTTTTCAAGCTCCGGTGTGGCTTCTTTCGTAATGGCGTCCGGGTTCGTCAGGAATGTGTACACGCGGTTGATAAATTTGAACGCGCCGTTTACACCGTCATTACTCCACGGCTTGCTGACCTCCAAAGGTCCCATGAACATTTCATAAAGCCTTAATGTATCGGCACCGTATTCCCTGATTACGTCAGACGGATTGACCACATATTCCGGATAGCGTTTGCCCATCTTGATTCCGTTCTCGCCCAGGATCATGCCCTGATGGACGAGCTTTTTAAAGGGCTCTTTGGTCGGTGCAAGGCCGTTGTCATACAGGAAGCGGTTCCAGATCCTGGAATAGATCAGATGTCCCACCGCATGTTCCGGTCCGCCGATATAGAGGTCAACCGGCATCCAGTGTTTTAAGAGTTCCTGATCCGCAAACACTTCGTCATTATCGGGATCGATATAACGGAGGAAATACCAGGAAGAACCCGCGGACCCGGGCATCGTCGAAGTCTCCCTGACACCCTTGATCCCGTTATGATCATACTGTTTCCATTCAGTCGCATTCTCAAGCGGAGCTTTCCCGTTTTTCCCCTTGTAGTCCTCAAGTTCCGGCAGGATCAGCGGGAGTTCGTCATCGCTTAACACATGGATCTGCCCGTCATCGCCATGCACAACAGGCACCGGTTCACCCCAGTAACGCTGTCTTGCAAAGATCCACTCTCTGAAGTGATAGTTTACGGTACGTCTTGCGATCCCCATCTTTTCGAGTTTCACGGTGATGGCTTCCTTCGCCTCTTCCACCGTTAAGCCGTCAAATTCCGCGGAATTGATCAGTTTACAGCCTTTTCCGAGATAATCCTGTTTTTCAAAAGCACATTCGCTGATATCCCTGCCTTCGATAACCTGGATCATCGGGATGTCATGAACCTGCGCATATTCAAAGTCTCTCTGGTCATGTGCCGGAACCGCCATGACGGCACCCGTTCCGTAGTTTGCCAATACAAAATCACCGATAAACAGTTCCACCTGTTTCCCGTTCACCGGATTGATACAATACACGCCCTTTAATCTGCAGCCGGATTTTCCCTTGTTCAACTCGGTCCGGTCCATATCGTTCTTCTTTTTGGTCTCTTCGATATAGGCTTTGACTTCGTCCTGATTCTCGATGCGGTCCATCAGGGTCTGCACAAGGTCTCCGTCCGGTGCGAGTACCATGAACGTGATACCGTAGATCGTTTCGATACAGGTTGTAAAGATCGAGAACTTTCCGCCGCCGACGATCTCAAAATCAACCTCCACACCGGTCGATCTGCCGATCCAGTGCCGCTGCATGTCCTTGGTAGACTCCGGCCAGTCGATCTCCTCCAGACCCTCCAGTAATTTCTCCGCAAAAGCAGGCTGGTCGATGACCCACTGCTTCATGTTCTTTCGGATCACCGGATAGCCGCCGCGCTCCGATTTCCCGTCGATGACCTCATCATTTGAAAGCACGGTGCCGAGTTCTTCACACCAGTTCACCGGCATATCGATATATTTCGCATAGCCTGCCTCATACAGTTTTTTGAAGATCCACTGCGTCCATTTGTAATACTTCGGATCGGAAGTTGCGATCATCTTCGACCAGTCATAATCAAAGCCGAGCTCCTTAAGCTGCTTGGAGAATGTCTTGATATTCTCCTGTGTGAACCCGTCCGGATGGTTTCCCGTATTTACCGCATACTGCTCCGCAGGCAGGCCGAAAGAATCATAGCCCATGGGATGCAATACATTAAAGCCCTGCATTCTCTTCATGCGGGATACGATATCCGTTGCCGTATAGCCCTCGGGATGACCTGCATGCAGTCCGACGCCGGAAGGATAAGGGAACATATCCAGAACATAATATTTCGGTTTGGAAAAATCACGGACGTCCGTCTTGAACGTTTCATGTTCTTCCCAGTATTTCTGCCATTTTTGTTCTACTTCACTGTGATTGTAAACACCCATCTTTAAAAAAACTTCCTTCCGAAATAATCTGCATCAATAAACGCTGCATTTAAAGTATATTTTATCGAATTCAGTGCCAAATTACAACACCCGATAACCGTTCAAAGGTCCCTGAAATGAAACTGTTTTGTACCGTCCGCGTATTCTCCGACGGTCTGTCCGCAGCCATAGAGTTTATACTTATAAGTGGTCAGTCCTTCCAGACCGACAGGACCACGTGCGTGCAGTTTTGACGTACTGATCCCCACTTCCGCACCGAATCCGTACCGAAAACCATCCGAAAACCTGGTTGAGCAGTTTACATAACATCCCGCGGAATCGACCTGCTGCAGGAACTTTTCAGCCGTCTCCGTATTCTCCGTAATGATGGCATCGGTATGGTGCGATCCGAACCGGTTGATATGCCTGATCGCTTCGTCAACGCCATCCACGCATTTTACGGAGATGATCAGATCGAGGTATTCTTTGGCAAATTCATCCTCTCCCATTTCCAGAAATGCATTTGCATTGTTTTTCACGTCTTTTAACAGGTCCGCGACCTCTTTGGTGCCGCGCAGAAGTACATGGTGTTCCATCAGTGCATCTGCCAGCTTCGGAATTGCAGTGTCTGCGATGCTTCTGTCCACAAGCAGGGTTTCCGTCGCATTGCAGGCCGCCGTATACTGGATCTTGGCATCCACGATGATCTTCGCAGCCATGTTAAGGTCTGCGTCTTTGTCGACGTAGGTATGGCAGATCCCGTCCGCGTGTCCCATGACCGGAATGCGCGTATGATTCATAATGTATTGCACGAATACATTTGAGCCTCGCGGGATGATTAAGTCAACAAATCCGTAGCAATCGAGCAGTTCATCAATCTCACTGTGCGCCTGCGCCTGATACATGCAGCCGGCCGGTGCACCGCTGTCCAATGCAGCCTGATAGATCGTCTCGAACAGAACGCGGTTCGTATTGGCTGTTTCACTGCCGCCTTTTAAGACCACGCAGTTACCGCTTTTGATGCATAATGAAGAAATCTGGATCAAAGCATCCGGTCTTGATTCGAAAATGATCCCGATCACACCGATCGGACAGGTCACACGCTTTAAGATGAGGCCCTCATCAAGCTCCCTGGCAAGGACTTCCTTCCCGATCGGATCCGGAAGCGCGATCAGCTGTTTGATCCCGTCACATACATCCGTGAGTTTGTGTTCATCAAACCGGAGTCGTTTCTTTACAGGTGCCGGGATATCCCCTGCTTCGGCATTCTCCATATCCTGCCTGTTTGCAGCAAAGATCGCGTCTTTGTTTGCCACGAGTGTTTCCCCTACGGCAGACAAAATGCGGTTTCTCTCCTCGTTAGACAATGCTGCCATCCGGAAGCTGTCCGCCTTCATTTGTTTCGTGATTTCTTTCATGCTCTGTTCGTTCATCATTTCTCCAATAAAATCCTGTCGTTATCAAGCATATGGCCTGCCTCCTGCTTAAATGCGTTCAACAGGTCCTCACTGCTTAAATGTTCCCTTTTTTCTCCTGCCACATCGAAGATGATCCGGCCACTGTCCATCATGATCGTACGATTGCCGAAGGAAAGTGCGCTTTCCAGGTTGTGCGTGATCATCAGACAGGTGATCTTCTCTCCCGCAACCACCTCTTTGGTGATTGCAAGTACCTTTTCCGCGGTCGCAGGATCCAGCGCCGCCGTATGCTCATCCAATAACAGCAGGCGCGGCGGATTGATCGTTGCCATCATTAAGGTCAGTGCCTGCCTCTGTCCGCCGGATAAAAGTCCGACCGGCTGTTTCATGCGATCTTCCAGTCCCATATCAAGAAGCGCCAGCTTTTCTTTAAACATCTGCTTTTCCTTTTTGGAAATCCGGGATAACCAGGATCCGGTTCCGGCAGCGAGCGCCAGGTTTTCTTCCACCGTCATCCCCGGGGCACTCCCGAGCATCGGGTCCTGAAACAGTCTGCCGATCTTTCTGGAACGTTTGTGTTCCGGCATCATCGTAATGTCTTCGCCATCCAGTTCGATCCGTCCCGCGTCCGTATAAAAGACACCGCTGATCGCATTGAACAGCGTGGATTTGCCGGCGCCGTTCGATCCGATGATCGTAATAAAATCGCCATCCTCCACCTGCAGGCTCAGGTCGGTCAGGGCTGCACGTTCGTTGATCGTGCCCGGGTTGAAGGTTTTATATACATGCGTCAGATTTAACATGACTGATCCTCCTTCCCGGACGCAGTGTCCGAATCTTTTGCTGCCATGCCATGCAGGGACAGGTTTCTCTTTAACAGTTTCGCGCGGGCCTTAAGGTAAGGTCCGGAGATCGCGATCACAACGATCACGGCCGAAACAAGCTTCAGCATGTAAGCCGGCATGTTAAACCGCAGTGCGATCGTATAGACCAGACGGAAAATGAAGGAACCGATCACCGCACCGATCGCACGGGGCAGGATCCCCTTCTTCGCAAAAAAGGTATTTCCGATCAGAAGGGATGCCAACGCGATCGTAACCATACCGGTTCCGATATCGATGTTCACGGATTTCTGGGACTGCGCCAAGAGGCAGCCGGACAAGCCTGTGAACGCATTGGCGATCACAAGTCCGATGATCGTCATCATCGCCGTATTGATCGAAGATGATTTGACCATCGCGGGGTTATTCCCGGTCGCGCGGATCGCAAGGCCGAGTCTTGTATGCAGAAAGAAGGTCAGGAATACGATCACAAGCGCTACCGCGATCAGGATGACCACGAGCTTGTACTGGGATTCCAGAAACGTTCCTTTTAAGAATTTCTGCATCAGTGTAAATACGGTCTCCGTCTTATTCATATTCAGCAGTGACGAATTTCCCATCACCGCGATATTGATCGAATACAGTCCGGTATTCACAACGATTCCGGCAAGCAGGCTGTCTACGCCCATCTTGGTCTGCAGGAAGGCTGTCAGAAGGCCGGAAAGCATACCGGCACCCATCGCTGCCAGAATTGCAAGGAACGGGTGCCCGGAAAGTGCCACAACTGCCCCGACGGCTGCTCATAATGTGAAGCAGCCGTCTGTGGACAGATCGCAAACATTTAACATGGAATAACTTAAGAACAATGCCAGTACAGTGAGGGAGCTGATCAGTCCCAGCTCCAGCGCTGTCTGTATCAATGGTAATATTGTATTCATGCCTTTTCCTTTATTCGAAACTTTCTGCGGTCGTCAGTGTTTCGATCTTGGTGCAGTAAGGCTCAAATGCTTTCGAAACCTGATCAAGATCAAATCCGATCGCAGCGCAGGTCTCGGTGTTGATCGTAGCGGTACCGTTGTCAAACGTCTGTACCGGATAGGTCGCCGGGCCTTTACCGTTTACAAGTATATCACATACCATATTGGCTGTCTCTACGCCGAGGTTCGCATAGTCAACACCGTATCCCAGGAACGCGCCGTTTAATGCAAAGGAATCGGCACCGGTATAGTGCGGGATCTTTGCTTCCGCAAGGGTCTCATAGATCGAAAGTTCCGCCTGCATGATCGTGTTGTCACTCGGTGTAAATACCGCATCCACTTCGTCTGCCACCAGTTCGGAAACCGCAAGCTGTACTTCCGATACGTTGGTTCCCGTGCGTTCCACGTATTCAATTCCCTTACCTTCCAGATAAGCTTTGGCTTCAGCGATCGCCGTCGTGGAAGCATCCTGTCCGGCATCATAGAGCAGGCCGATCTTCTTGGCATCGGGATTCGCTGCAAAGATCAGATTCATGACTGCCTTTGTATCGAGATAATCGGATGTACCGGTAATGTTATAGCCCGGATTCTCCATGCTGGATACAACACCGCAGGCAACCGGATCGGAAACCGCTGCGAATACGACAGGAATCTGATTTTCTTCCGTTGCGGACTGCATGGCCATTGCAACCGGTGTTGCCACGCCGACCATCAGGTCTGCATCATCCGCGATGAAATTCGCGATGATCTGGCTCATGACATTTGCATCGGCATTGCAGTTATCATACATGATCTCAAATCCGACACCCTGTTCATCGCCCAGTGTTTTGAGCTGGTTTTCAATATTTTCAACGATCTGGTTTAAGGATGCGTCATCCACGTAATTGCAGATCCCGACCTTAAACGTCTTGCCCGCATCTGTTGCCGGCTCTGCCGCATTATCTGTTGCTGCGTCATCTGCTGCCGCCTGATCTGCTGCAGGTTCCGTGATCTCGGTAACTTCCGCACCGGTATCTGCCGGAGCGGTTGCCGCTGCATTTGCACAACCCGTGAGTACGAACAGCATCACGGCTGCCATGATCATTGCGATGATTTTGTTTCTGTTTTTCATAATACTTTCCTCCTTCAACTGTGGGTGAATGGTTACCGCGTGAACCGGGACCGTAGGACTTCATTACCAAGGGAGTGATAACAGAATAAAAAAAGTCCCAGCAATTTCTTGCTGGGACAGGAATTTCCTGCGGTGCCACCCGGCTTGGTATGATACACATACCCACTCACGCATACTATCATATGCTGATTTTTGTTTACGGGGAATCTTACCCCGGCTCGGATACTTCGGCATTTCCGTTTCCCCTTGCCCTCAGGAACCCATTCAGTTTCGCATGATCCACCGCACTCTCAGCACCGGCGGCTCTCTGTAAGGATCAGAGGTAAAACCTACTCACTCTCCATCAACGGTTTACAAATTTATAGCATGATTTCCAAAAGGCTGTCAAGAGATTTTTGAAAA
>JAFYDQ010000153.1 GCA_017544705.1 Lachnospiraceae bacterium
ATCTGCCGCAGGCGATATTCCGCATCCTCACTGTCCGCAACATCCATGGCAAGCGCAAAATATCCCTCCACCATACTGTGCGAATGCATGATCACGATCTTGCTGCTTCCGTCATACAGTTTCACGGCCTGTTCCGCAGCAAGAATGGCATTCGGGTTGTTGGGCAATACTGCGATCGTATCCGACGGCAGTTTTCGAAATGCCTTAAGGAACTCTTCTGCCGAAGGATTCATGGTCGTCCCGCCATCGATCAGGATCCCGCAACCAAGCTTTGTAAAGCATTCCCGCATGCCGTCGCCGTTTACAACGGCTACGGTGCTTAAGATCTTCTGATACGGGGTAAGTGCAGTCTGCTGCGTGTGTTCATTATGCTGCAGCTGCATGTTTTCCAACTTGAAATTAATGAATTCCCCGAATTCCTGACTAAGCTTGATCACCTTGGCGGGCTTATGCGTATGGACATGTACCTTTACGCGCATCCCCTCCCGGATTACCACCAGGGAATTCCCGTATGCTTTCAGATCATCGATATAGTCCTCAATCCGGAATCTTTGGTTGTAATTTTCACCATGCATCAGCTGGAGCACAAACTCCATGCAGTATCCGTCTTCAAAGACACTGTTCTCATCAAAGCCTGCCGTATCCACGGGACTGCCCGTCTGCGTACCGGTCGTCCGGCGCAGCGCATCGCCGCCCTTTACAACTTCCCCGTACAAGTACTTCAGCATCCCTTCACAGATCAGGATATAGCCGAGCGCACCGCTGTCGATCACCCCCGCTTCCTTGAGCACGGGTAGCATTTCCGGCGTATAGGAAAGCGTTTTGCGCATCTGTGCGATGTACATGTTTAGGATCGTATCGATCCCGGTCGTTCTCGTGATCTGGCTTCTGATATGTTCGATCCCTTCTCTGGCAACCGTCAGGATCGTTCCCTCCACAGGCTGCACCACCGCTTCATAGGCGACGCGGTATGCACGGATCAGGGCATTTCGCATCTCCCCGGGTCCGATCAGTGCATGCCTGGACAGTTCCGTATACATCCCTTTGAACAGCTGGGATAAGATGACACCCGAATTGCCTCTGGCACCAAGGAGCATGCCTTCGCTGAGCCCTTTTAAGTAAAGCCCGGCCTCTGCATGACTCTTAGCCGTCCTGATCCCGTTGGCAAGCGTTAAGCACATATTGGTCCCGGTATCGCCGTCCGCTACGGGAAAAACATTCAGACGGTTGACTTCCGTTTCCGAAATCTCCAGATTCGCCAGGCCGTTTCGAACCATCTTTTCCAGTTGTATGCCGTTGATCCTTCTGATACTCATGGAACCGGAATTCTCCTATTTATCCTGCTTCCCGATATCCGTTACGGATTTCGGAAGAAAATGACTCAGTAAAAATGCAACAAACGTACCTGCTGCACAGATCAGCGTCATAAAACGGATCGCGCCGGATGCGGCCTGCGCCGAACCCTTGAGCGCCGTTAAGACCACGCTGCCTGCAATACCTGTTGCGATCCCGGAGAATAAGCCCTGCACCGCAAAATACATCGCCGAATGGGAAACCCCGGTCTTCTCCTCTTCATCCGCCGCAAGCTGCGAGGGAATGGAGTAGGATACCGCAAACAATGCACCGATTGCAAACGAACTGATCAGGCCGCCCACAACAGACAGCACCGTTTTCAATGTTCCGTCGGTAAAGTTACCGATGGCGAACATGCCGAGCATTCCTGCGGTATAGACCAGAAGGATATATCTGTAAGCAAAGCCGAAACCCTTCTTTTGCTGCAGATAGTTGTACAGGATCAGCGTAAACGGAACGGGTGCAAAGGAACTGGCCATGACCAGGATCATGCTCATGTGCACATATGAGAAATACTCATTGATCCCGGCAAGGAACAGCTGTACCCCGAATGTCATAAATGCACTGACCAGCATCCAGATGATAAAATTGCTGTTCTTAAACGTATAGCGCAGGGATGTGGTCAGATTGACAACGTGTGAGTCGGCCGTGTTTCCGGCATGTCCGTCTAAAGACGAAGGTTCCTTGATCATGAAGATCGGGATCAGCATGGTCAGCACCAGCGGAAGAACGAGCAACGCCACAACACGGATGTTCATGCCGTTTAAGAACGCACGGACAACCACGTAGCCCATGATGAAATAGAAAATGTCATATACGGACTTCGCGTTGGAAAGCAGAGAGCGCTCCGCTTCCGTTTCCACGATCTCCGTAAACGTCGCATAATACGTGACCATGGTCAGCGTATAGGAAATATAGAAGATACAGAGCATCACCCCGTAATAAACCGTATTAAGAACCGAAGCCCCGCCTTTATCGGGAATCACAAGAAAGAGCAGGAAAGATAAGATCATCGGGATCATGCCGATGATGATCGAAGGTCTTCTTCTGCCGAATTTCGAGCGCAGGGAATCCGTAAAAGCCGCCATCGGAATGTCGATGATCCCGTCGATCAGCTTTGCAATAAAACCGA
>JAFYDQ010000154.1 GCA_017544705.1 Lachnospiraceae bacterium
AGACATACATGCTGACCTTACCTTCCTGAAGAGGCTTGAATTCTTCTTTTCTGCCGTTCAGTGTGTTATATACTTTCATGTTTCAACCTCCGAAACTTATTATTCATTGCAGCGCGGCGGTCACCGCTTATGCGCTCATATTTTGATCTTCACCCACTTGCCCTGCATGAAGCGGATGGACGAGAACAGGAATCTGGAAATCTGATCTGCGAGCACGCCCAGCCAGATCCCGATGATGCCGATGCCGAACGTATAGCCGAACAGATACGAGACAACCGTCCTGACTATCGTTACGGAAATCGTGGATGCAACTGCCGTATAAAAAGTATCGCCGGCACCGCGCAGGCATCCCATATAAACCACCTGGATCACCTGGAAGAACACGATAAAGATGATCACACGCATGATGGATACGCCGATCTCAACGATCTCCGGCTCTGCAAAGAACAGTTCCATCATCCATCTTGCTCCGAAGAAATAGATAAATGCCAGGCCCAATGCGATCAGCAGACCATAGAGCCTGCAGATGCTGCCAAAGCGCTTTGCCCGCTCTTCGTTTCCTTCCCCGAGGCTCCTGCCGATCAGCGCAACCGCGGCTGCCTGCAACCCGTCTCCAAAGGAAAATGTCAGGCCCATGATATTCATCCCGACCTGGTGCGCTGCCATGGCTGCCGTTCCCTGTTTTGCCGCCATGATCGCGGTTAACATAAATCCGATCCTCATCAGGACCTGTTCGAAGAATACCGAGTAACCGACCCGCAGCAACTGCTTCAGGGAACAGAAAGCCGGACGGATCTTCTGCGCGATGATATAAGGAATACTGACAAAGAATTCCTTCCTGCATACCGAGATGATACTCATGATACAGGCCACGACCGTTCCTAAGACCGTTGCGATCGCAGCCCCGTAGATCCCCAGCTTCGGGAACCCCAGATGTCCGCCGATCAGAAGGTAATTAAAGATGATATTCACCGTGTTGCTGGTGATGTTCGTGATCATCGTGATCCTCGTGTATCCGGCACCGCGCTGGGCGCTGTTGATGACCATCTGCACGCACGAAAAGATCATGCCGCCCATGATAATGCGGAAATAGATCACGGCCGCCTCATGCGTATCCGACGTGGAACCGCAAAGCCTTAAGATCGGCGCCGCGGATGATACAAAGATCACGGAAAAAACAATCCCCATCACGATCGCTGTCAGGATCGCCGTCAGCATGATCCGGTTCGCATCATCCCGTCTG
Source organism: Lachnospiraceae bacterium (assembly GCA_017544705.1). Taxonomy (GTDB): domain Bacteria; phylum Bacillota; class Clostridia; order Lachnospirales; family Lachnospiraceae; genus UBA2868. Next base: position 1,244 of record JAFYDQ010000154.1, read on the forward strand.
CCTTCCCCGAGACGTCTGGCAACCAGAGCCGATACGGCAACATTCAGTGCAAAGAAAAAAGCAAAGCCCAAAAACTTCGGCTGTGCCGTCAGACCCACAGCCGCTACCGCATAGGCTCCCATGGAACTCACCATCAGGGAATCGATCAGGCCCGCAAAGGCCACAAAGAACGATTCGATCACGGCCGGCCAGGCCATATTCAGTGTTGTTGACAGTTCATTCCGATTGTATTTCATTTACTCTCTTGCCATCGCCAGCAAAATCTGTACACAGGCATCTATACCAAGTCTGCCCGTATCCAGACAGACATCATAGTACTTCGCGCTTCCAAATTCCGTGTTGGTATAATACGAGCAATATTTCTTACGCTGTTTGTCGATCACATCCACCTGTTCCGCAAGTTTTTCGGGGCTTAAGTCCGGAAGCTTCTCCTGCATCCTGCGGATCCTCCATTTCTTGTTGGCATGGAGGAATACATGCAGAGAATGATCGTATTCCCTGAGGATCGAATTGGCATTTCTGCCGACGATCACGCAGTTGCCTTCTTCGCCAAAGCGTTTGATCACTTTGCTCTGCGCATTGAAAAGCTTTTCGGACAACGGTCTGTTGTAAAAATCAAACAGG
>JAFYDQ010000155.1 GCA_017544705.1 Lachnospiraceae bacterium
GAAAAGGATGCTCCGAAACCGAGAGTCACGATCGGTAGCGTGGATGAGGTAACAAACTTAAGCCGTCCGGAAGTAAAACCGGCTCCGATCGTATCCGCTCCGGGTACCAAGGAATGCAAGTTCTGGGGTCTTGGCGGCGACGGTACCGTTGGTGCAAACAAGAACTCCACAAAGATCATCGGTGACCATACGGATAAATACATTCAGGCATATTTCCAGTATGACTCCAAGAAGACCGGTGGTATCACCATTTCCCATTTACGTTTCGGTGATAACCCGATCAAGAGTTCCTACTACATCAATCAGGCCGACTTCGTTGCATGCCACAATCCGGCATATGTAACACAGGGCATGAAGATGGTTCAGGATGTAAAACCCGGCGGCGTATTCATGATCAACTGCCAGTGGTCCGATGAGGAACTGGGACATCATCTGAATGCAGAAGCCAAGAAATACATTGCAGATAACAATATCCAGCTCTACACGATCAATGCGATCGACAAAGCGATCGAGATCGGTATGGGTAAGAGAACCAACACGATCCTGCAGTCTGCTTTCTTCAAACTGGCAGACGTCATGCCGATCGATCAGGCTGTGGATTACATGAAACAGGCTGCCAAGAAGTCCTATTCCAAGAAGGGTGATGCGGTCGTTGAGATGAACTACAAGGCGATCGATGCAGGTCTGGATGCGATCCATAAGGTTGACGTTCCCGATTCCTGGAAGAATCCGGAAGCAGATGCTCCGGCAAAAGAACTGACAGGACGTCCTGAGGTTGTGAAGCTCGTAAAAGATATGCTTGAGCCGATCTCCAAGATGGATGGTGACAGCCTTCCGGTTTCTGCTTTTGCAGACATCGCAGACGGCCAGTTTGTAACAGGCGCATCCGCATACGAGAAGCGCGGTACGGCCGTTACGGTTCCCTGCTGGGATGCAGAGAAATGTATCCAGTGTAATAACTGTGCATTTGTCTGCTCGCACGCAACGATCCGTCCGTTCCTGTTAAGTGATGACGAAGTGAAGGCAGCGCCTTCCAATATCAAGCTTGCGGATACCAAACCGAAAGCTTCCGAATACAAGTACACGATGACCGTTTCTCCGCTTGACTGCATGGGCTGCGGCGAATGTATCACGGTCTGCCCGACATCTGCGATCGCTATGGTTCCGCAGGAATCCCAGGCAGCAGAGCAGCCGGTATTCGATTACCTGGTTGCAAATGTCGGCAAGAAAGATGTCGGCTTAAGCGACTTTACCCCGAAGGGTTCCCAGTTCAATCAGCCGCTGCTTGAGTTCTCCGGCAGCTGCGCAGGTTGTGCGGAAACCTCTTATGCAAGACTGATCACCCAGTTGTTCGGTGAGCAGATGTACATCTCCAATGCAACGGGATGTTCCTCCATCTGGGGTAACCCGGCCGCAACTTCTCCTTATACGGTCAACAAGGATTCCAAGAAGGGTCCCGCATGGTCCAACTCTCTGTTCGAAGACAATGCCGAGCATGGTCTTGGTATGGCAGTCGGACAGAAATATATCCGTGACCAGCTGATCGCCAAGGTGGAAGAGATGGCAGGCAGCGACAAGGCATCTGCTGAATTTAAGGAAGTTGCACAGAAATATCTGGATACCAAGAACAGCACCAAGGAAAATGCTCCCGCAACCGCAGCACTGGTCGCAGAGCTTGAGAAAGCGGCAGCAGGCGGCTGTGAGCACGCAAAAGACATCCTTTCCAAGAAGGATTACCTGTCCAAGAAGTCCGTATGGATCTTCGGTGGTGACGGATGGGCATACGATATCGGTTTCGGCGGTCTGGATCATGTCCTTGCATCCGGCGAGAACGTAAACGTGATGGTATTTGATACGGAAATGTACTCAAATACCGGCGGACAGGCTTCGAAGGCTTCCAATATCGGTGAGGTTTGCCAGTTTGCTGCGGCAGGTAAAGAGATCGGCAAGAAATCCCTTGCAGAGATCGCCATGAGCTACGGTTATGTATATGTAGCACAGATCGCACTCGGTGCAAATCCGGCACAGGCAGTCAAAGTCATTGCCGAAGCGGAAGCTTACAACGGACCGTCCCTGATCATCGGTTATGCTCCCTGTGAGCTGCACGGTATCGCAAAGGGCGGCATGAACCACTGCCAGGATGAGATGAAGAAGGCGGTTGCAGCGGGTTACTGGAATCTGTTCTCCTTCAATCCCGCACTGAAGGCAGAAGGCAAGAATCCGTTCACGCTGACGAGTAAGGCAGGCGACGGAACCTATCAGGAATTCCTGAACAACGAGGCACGTTACACCCGCCTGATCAAGCCTTTCCCGGAGAGAGCGGAAAGACTCTTCAAGGAGTCCGAAGAGGCTGCAACGGCACGCTTCGAACATTTGCAGAAGCTGGTTGAATTATACAAATAAGATTTAACCTATAAGTAATAAGAAAGAGGACTGCATTTGCAGTCCTCTTTTTATTACCGCCTGGGCGGGGTGTTGCTCTGTTGTTTGTGTTCGATCTGTTTCAGGTTGATGTATTGTCCGACGGTTTCATTTGGCTTATCGAACTGGCAACCGATGATGGTCCTGTTGGGAACGGAATCATCTTTTCTGGCAACCGTGGCCTTGAGACTGAAATTGAATTCCTTTGGCATACCGGTGCTTGTTTTGACTTTATCCGTATAGGTGATATGAACGGTCTCGCCGATGCGCGGTGCCACATCACCGTCTACGACCAGTCCGACGCCGCCGGTACTGATATCCTTGATTACGACGTCCCGGGAGCCGGGTTCGAGCCCGAGCTTCAGGCTGCCATCATGCCCGACCCATTGCCGGTATCCAGCACGCCGGTTGCTTTCCTTGGCGTTCTGGTTGGACATGATCAGATAGTAAGTCTCTTTTTTAAAGGAAGCGGCGATGATCTTGACTTCTGACCAGGCATAAGGTTTTTTATCGATGATGGCGAACACATGCAGCGTGGAATCTTCCGTCATGTGAAAGCCGACATATTTGCCGTTCCGCTCGATCGCATCAGCCAGAATACCGCTACCGTAGCGGTATTTTTTAAAGAAGGCATGCATCATTTTCTCATCAACGGGATTTTGGGGAACTCTGGCAAACGTACAGAGGGAAATCTTTTTGTCGCCGCTTGCGACATTGATCTCGATCGAGGATCCCTCAGGAATCTCACCGATATACATGGATTATCCCCCTTTCCGCGCACGATTTTTAAATCGCTATAATCTTATAATAAATTGCGAAAAATGAAAAGATGCAGTATACTCTTTTTAATATGGTAGCAGGAGGTTGCTATGGGTATTTTTGTATTGATCTTGTTTGTGGTCATTGTCATTGCGGTTGTTGTTGCTGCTGTTTCCGCTGTCGTTTCGGGTGTGATCGCCAGCGAAGAAGAC
>JAFYDQ010000156.1 GCA_017544705.1 Lachnospiraceae bacterium
ACTGCCGGAAACGGACGTGCAGGCTGAACAGGCCGACCTCCCGCAAAAAGGCGAAGCCTACTACGACCTGACAAATGTGGTGCTGTATCTGGAAATGTATCATGAACTTCCGGATAATTACATTACCAAGGATGAGGCCAGAGATCTTGGCTGGGAAGGCGGCTCCGTGGAGGATTATAAAAAGGGTGCCGCGATCGGCGGTGACTACTTCGGCAATTATGAGAAGATCCTGCCGGATGTCGGCAAAGGCGGATACCATGAGTGTGATATCGACACAAAGGGATATAAGAACCGCGGCAGCAGGCGCCTGATCTACACGGAGGACGGAAAGTATTATTACTCATCCGATCACTATGAGTCATTCCGGCAGGTGATTATCGGAGATGACAATTCCGTTGAACTGAGCGACGAACGGCTGCGCTAAAGGGGAAGAAACATGAAACAGGAACCATTCAGGGAATATAAACTTGATTTTACAGGGATCACGACAAAGGAAGAACTGCACGATCTTCTCGCAAAGACACTGGAACTGCCGGATTACTACGGCAGGAATCTGGACGCGCTGTATGACTGTTTAACAGGAATGCCGCTTTGCATGATCTCGCTGTACCATCTGGAAGCGCTGGAATGCCTGGGCGATTACGCCCTTTCCTTTGCCGAGACGATGGAAGAGGCGGCTGCCGATAATCTGCGGCTGATCATGATCTGGGTAGATGGCGATCTTTCTTGAGTTTGCGCCCGCAATGTGCTATAATTCTTAATCGCTAGGGATTTACGGGGCAACCCGTTCAAAGAATACACTAAAGAAAGGAAGAACACATATGTCATTAGTTACAACTACCGAAATGTTTAAGAAGGCATATAACGGCGGCTATGCTGTCGGTGCTTTCAATGTAAACAACATGGAGATCGTTCAGGGTATCACCGAGGCAGCAGGCGAACTGAAGAGCCCTGTTATCCTGCAGGTTTCCAAAGGTGCGAGAGCTTACGCAAACCACACCTATCTTGTAAAGCTGGTGGAGGCAGCAGTAGAGGAGAATCCTGAGATTCCCATCGCACTGCACTTAGATCACGGAGATACGTTTGAACTTTGCAAATCCTGTATCGATGGCGGATTTACTTCTGTCATGATTGATGCAAGCTCCAAGCCTTTTGACGAGAACGTTGCACTGACCAAGCAGGTTGTTGAATACGCGCATGCACACGGCGTTGTTGTTGAGGCAGAACTTGGTACCCTTGCAGGTATCGAGGATGAAGTTGTTGTAGAAGCAGGTCATGAGAGCTACACCCGTCCGGAAGAGGTTGAGGAATTCGTGGACAAGACAGGCTGTGATTCGTTAGCGATTGCCATCGGAACTTCCCACGGCGCTTACAAGTTCACGGCTGATCAGTGCACCAGAAACGCTGACGGCATCCTGGTTCCGCCTCCGCTTCGTTTCGATGTTCTTGAAGAGTGCATCAAGCGTCTGCCGGGCTTCCCGATCGTTCTGCACGGATCTTCTTCCGTACCGCAGGAGTTCGTTAAGATGGTAAACCAGTACGGCGGAAACATGCCGGATGCAGTCGGTATTCCGGAAGAGCAGCTAAGACAGGCTGCAAAACTTGCCGTATGTAAGATCAATATCGACTCCGATATCCGTCTTGCCATGACCGGTAACATCCGCAAGTACTTTGCAGAGCATCCGGACCACTTTGATCCGCGCCAGTACTTAAAGCCCGCACGCCAGGCAGTCAAGGATATGGTAGCGCACAAGATCCAGTATGTTCTCGGTTCCGACGGAAAGGCATAAGAAACCGAAAAGGCTTGTGATATTTAGCCAAATACGATAAAATAAGACTGTTATGTTGACGAGACATAACAGTCTTTTTACATACAGGGTTTATTATGAAAAAAGCACTTTGGATCGTACTCGGTTTATTGGGGGCGCTGGGTCTTGGCCTGGTCGGTCTCATTTTGGCATGCCATTTTAAGCCGGGTCTTTCGGATGCCATTGCAGAGAAATTATATAAGAAATCCCCGAAACAAGCGGAAGAAGCGACTTTGACCGAAGAGGAAGAAGCGGAGCTTGACCGCCTGTCCGTCTCGGATCTGACAGGCGAAGAGAACGGAGATCTTCCCGACGAGGAAAGCAGGCTGCTTCCTTCGGATATCCCGGTGGATCTTCCGGATGGCGCAGACGCGCCGGATAACAGCGCAGAGCCCGCACCCGCACCGCCCGCGGCACTTAAGACGCTTGAAGATTACGGACTTTCACAGGAAGATGTGCTGAACAACCTGCAGGAATACTATGACGACTGCTACGACCAGCTGGCCGCCTACAAGGGAGAGAGCACATCGTTTTATAACGTTGTGCGCGATTCCATGCTGGGCAACCAGGTGCTGCAAAGTTATGACAATGAAGGCTACCGGAGCGGGTTCATGGATAAATTCATGGATGATTACAAGGTAGATACCTGCGGCTGGAGCGTGGATGAAGAAGAGCTGGAGGGCGGCTACATCCTTATAAAGCACAACTATACCAGATAGTCTTTCAGAGAAAGGAAACGGTATGTATTACAACAATCTGACACTGCTGACGGATCTGTACGAACTGACCATGATGCAGGGATACTTTAAAAACCAGAACCGCAACCAGACAGTCATTTTTGACATGTTTTACCGGACCAATCCGCTGGAGAGCGGTTATGCCATTGCGGCAGGCCTGCAGCAGCTGATCGAATACATCGAGGATCTGCATTTTGAGGCGCGGGATATCGATTATCTGCGCAGTCTCAACATCTTTGAAGATGATTTCCTCGATTACCTGAAGGATTTCAGATTTTCCGGCGACATTTATTCCATTCCCGAAGGAACCGTGATCTTCCCGAGAGAACCGATCGTCAAAGTCATCGCGCCCATCATGGAGGCACAACTGGTGGAGACCGCGATCTTAAATATCATCAACCACCAGAGCCTGATCGCGACCAAGACCGCAAGGGTCTGCTATGCCGCCAGAGGAGACGGAATCATGGAATTCGGCCTCAGGCGTGCACAGGGTCCCGACGCCGGGATCTACGGCGCAAGAGCAGCCATGATCGGCGGTTGTATCGGAACCAGTAACGTGCTTGCGGGGCAGATGTTTGACGTGCCCGTCAAAGGAACGCATGCACACAGCTGGATCATGAGTTTCCCCGATGAATATACGGCATTCAAGGCTTATGCGGATATTTATCCCTCGGCCTGCATTCTGCTTGTCGATACCTATGATACGTTAAAATCAGGCATTCCCAATGCGATCCGCGTGTTCACGGAAATGCGCGAAGCCGGAATCCCGTTAACCTTCTACGGCATCCGTATGGACAGCGGCGACTTGGCATACCTTTCCAAGAGAGTCCGCAAGATGCTCGATGATGCCGGATTCCCGGATGCGGTCATTTCCGCCAGCAACGATCTGGACGAATTCCTGATCGATTCGCTCAAAGCGCAGGGTGCAACGATCACGAGCTGGGGCGTTGGCACCAACCTGATTACCTCCAAAGACTGGCCGGCGTTTGGCGGCGTCTATAAACTGGCAGCGATCATGGGTGAAGACGGGAAGTTCATTCCGAAGATCAAACTGTCCGAGAATACAGAAAAAGTCACAAATCCGGGCAACAAGAAGATCTACCGGATCTATGAAAAGGAAACCGGCAAGATCAAGGCAGACCTCATCTGCCTGGAAGATGAGAAGTTCACGGAAGACCAGCAGATCCTGTTATTCGACCCGGCAGAGCCCTGGAAGAAGACAACGTTGCATCCTGGAGAATTCACACTTCGCGAACTGATGATCCCGGTATTTAAGAACGGAAAATGCGTCTATGAATCCCCCAAAGTCATGGAAATGCGGGATTACTGCAAAAAGGAACTGGATACGCTGTGGGAGGAAACAAGACGTCTGGTCAATCCGCATAAAGTCTATGTGGATCTGTCACCGAGGCTGTATGACATCAAGATCTCACTGTTAGACGAAATGAGTAAATAAATCTTGCGGACGTGGTTCCCGCCGTAAGAAGGAGGATAAAATGTACAAAAAAGTATCAACAGATCTGGGATTTGTCGACCGGGAGAAGCAGGTCGAGCAATTCTGGAAGGACAATGCGATCTTTGAAAAGAGCATGGAACACAGAAAGGACGGCCCAACATACACGTTCTATGACGGCCCGCCGACAGCCAACGGGAAGCCGCATATCGGCCATGTTTTAACCCGTGTCATCAAGGACATGATCCCCAGATACCGCACCATGAAAGGTTATATGGTTCCCAGAAAAGCAGGATGGGATACCCACGGCCTGCCGGTGGAGCTGGAAGTGGAAAAGGCGCTGGGACTGGACGGAAAGGAACAGATCGAAGAATACGGTCTGGATCCGTTCATTTCCAAATGTAAGGAAAGTGTTTGGAAATATAAAGGGATGTGGGAGGATTTCTCCGCAACGGTCGGTTTCTGGGCCGATATGGACAATCCCTACGTCACCTATCATGATGATTTCATTGAGTCCGAATGGTGGGCCTTAAAGCAGATCTGGGAAAAGGGCCTGCTCTATAAAGGCTTTAAGATCGTGCCCTATTGCCCGCGCTGCGGCACGCCGCTTTCTTCCCACGAAGTGGCACAGGGCTATAAGACCTTAAAGGAGCGTACGGCGATCGTCCGTTTTAAAGTGAAGGATGAGGATGCCTACTTCCTGGCATGGACCACAACACCGTGGACCCTGCCTTCCAATATCGCACTTTGCGTGAATCCGGATGAGACCTATGTCAAAGTCAAGGCCGCAGACGGAATGGTATATTATCTGGCAGAGGCCCTGGCCGATCAGGTGCTTGGCACCATCGAGCGGCCGGAAGGAACACCCGCATACGAAGTGCTCGAATCCTACAAAGGAAAAGATCTTGAATACCGTGAATACGAGCCGCTTTATCAGTGTGCTGCGGATGAAGTTGCAAAGCAGCACAAAAAAGGCTTTATCATGTACGTCGATGACTATGTAACCATGGCAGACGGTACCGGTATCGTTCATCAGGCACCGGCTTTCGGTGAAGACGATGCCAGAGTGGGACGCAAATATGACGCCGCTTTTGTACAGATGGTGGATGAGCGCGGTGTGATGAAAGACGTTACGCCTTTTGCCGGCATGCGATGCAAACCGACTGAGGAAGAGATTAAAGCCGGCGCGATCGACTGTGATAAGCAGGTGCTGATCGATCTGGACAAGCGCGGTCTCCTCTTTGGCGCGCCCAAGATGGAGCATGACTATCCGCATTGCTGGAGATGTGATACGCCGCTGCTTTATTATGCAAGGGAATCCTGGTTCATCAAGATGACAGCGGTACGGGATGACCTGATCCGCAACAACAACACGATCAACTGGATCCCCGAGTCCATCGGTAAAGGCAGATTCGGAGACTGGCTGGAGAATATTCAGGACTGGGGCATTTCCAGAAACCGTTACTGGGGTACCCCGTTAAATGTCTGGGTCTGCGACTGCGGCCATATGCATGCGATCGGATCCAGAGAAGAATTGAAGGAATGCTCCGGCAGGGAAGATGCGCTGACCGTGGAGCTGCACAGGCCGTATATCGATGATTTCACGATCAAATGTGAAAAATGCGGCGGCCAAATGCACCGCGTTCCGGAAGTGATCGATTGCTGGTTTGATTCCGGTGCGATGCCGTTTGCGCAGCACCATTATCCGTTTGAAAACAAGGACCTGTTTGAGGCACAGTTCCCGGCACAGTTTATCTCCGAAGCTGTGGACCAGACGCGCGGCTGGTTCTATTCCCTGTTGGCCGAATCCACGCTGCTGTTCAACAAAGCACCCTATGAGAATGTCATCGTTCTTGGACACGTGCAGGATGAGAACGGCCAGAAGATGAGTAAGAGTAAAGGCAATGCCGTGGACCCGTTTGAGGCACTTGCAACTTACGGCGCAGATGCGATCCGCTGGTATTTCTATATTAATTCCGCGCCCTGGCTTCCGAACCGCTTCCATGGCAAGGCTGTTATGGAAGGACAGCGCAAGTTCATGGGCACGCTGTGGAATACTTACGCATTCTTCGTACTCTATGCGAATATCGACAACTTTGACGCAACGAAATATTCACTCGAATATGACAAACTCTGTGTCATGGATAAGTGGATCTTATCCAGACTGAATACGGCGATCAAGGAAGTGGATGAGGACCTGGAGAACTACCGGATCCCCGAGGCGGCACGTGCTTTGGAAAGCTTTGTGGATGATCTCAGTAACTGGTATGTAAGACGCTGCAGAGAACGTTTCTGGGCAAAGGGCATGGAGCAGGATAAGATCAATGCCTACATGACCTTGTACACATCGCTGCTTGATATCTGCAAGGCCGCAGCGCCGATGGTTCCGTTCATTACAGAGGAGATCTACCAGAACCTGGTACGCACCGTTGATCAGAGCGCGCCGGAATCCATTCACCTGTGCGATTTTCCGAAGGTGAATGAAGCATGGATCGACACGGATCTTGAATGCAAGATGGATACGGTACTGAAGACGGTCGTAATGGGTAGGGCGGCCAGAAATACGGCAAACATCAAGAACCGCCAGCCGATCGCAAAGATGTTCATCAAGGCAGACTGTGATCTTTCGGATTTCTATATCGAGATCATCGAGGACGAGCTCAATGTCAAAGAAGTCGTCTTTACGGATGATGTCAGAGACTTCACGAGTTATACGTTCAAACCGCAACTCAAGACCGTGGGTCCCAAGTACGGCAAACTGCTTGGCGGAATCCAGAAAGAACTTGCCGGTCTTGACGGAAACGAAGCTATGGACAAGCTGAATGAGACCGGAGAACTGCGGTTTGAGGTGAACGGTGAGAGTGTGATTTTGACGAAGGACGATCTGCTCATCGAAATGACGCAGAAAGAAGGCTACATTTCCGAGAACGACAATGTCATGACCGTCGTGCTTGATACAAACCTTACGGAGGAACTGATCGAAGAGGGCTTTGTATATGAGATGATCAGCAAGATCCAGACCATGCGTAAGGAAGCGGATTTCGAGGTCATGGATCATATCCGCCTGTCCTTAAACGGCAACGAAAAGCTGTATGCGATCGCGGATAAGAACAAGGCGATGATCTCGGAAAAAGTGCTTGCGGATGAACTTGCAAGCAACCGTGATTTTGCAAACAGCAAAGAGTGGAACGTAAATGGTGAGAACGTTACCATTTCCATAGAGAAAGTATAGGAGGTAACAAAACAATTAATGAGGAGGCTCAAAGTGATCAAATTCAAAACCGGTTTTAACAAGGAAGCGTTTAAGAATGAGGTAAAGGAGAATACCAAGCTGCTTTACCGCAAGACGATCGAGGAGGCAACGCCACACCAGATCTACATGGCACTGTGCTATACGGTCAAAGACGAGATCATCGAAAACTGGATGAAGACCCAGAAACTCTATGATGAAACCGATCCCAAGACGGTCTACTACATGTCCATGGAATTCTTAATGGGCAGACTGATGGGAAACAGCCTGATCAACCTCTGCGAATATAAGGATGTCGCAAAGGCCATGAAAGAACTTGGCTGCGACCTCAACGAACTGGAAAATGAGGAAAGGGATCCGGCACTCGGCAACGGTGGTCTCGGAAGACTGGCGGCATGTTTCCTGGATTCCCTTGCAACACTCGGATACAGTGCATACGGCTGCGGCATCCGTTATCACTACGGCATGTTCCGGCAGAAGATCCAGGACGGTTTCCAGGTGGAGGTTCCCGATAACTGGTTAAAAGACGGTTATCCGTTTGAACTGCGCCGTCCCGAATACGCCAAAGTCGTTAAATTCGGCGGTGACATCAGAGTGGATGTGGATGAGAACGGACGCAATCACTTCGTACAGGAAAATTACCAGTCCGTCCAGGCGATCCCCTATGATCTGCCGGTCGTCGGTTACGGAAACGGCATCGTCAATACCCTGCGTATCTGGGATGCACAGCCGGTCGAAGTGTTCCAGCTGGATTCGTTTGACAAGGGAGATTACCGCAAGGCCGTCGAACAGGAGAACCTGGCCAGGAACATCTGCGAAGTCCTCTACCCCAACGACAATCACTATGCAGGTAAGGAACTGCGCTTAAAACAGCAGTACTTCTTCATTTCCGCAAGCCTGCAGGAAGCAGTCGAAAAATACATGCGCAAGCATAAAGACGTGCGCAAACTCTATGAAAAAGCCGTATTTCAGATGAACGATACGCATCCGACCGTGGCAGTTGCCGAACTCATGCGTATCCTGATGGATGATTACAATCTGGAATGGGATGAGGCATGGAATGTGGTTACCAAGAGCTGTGCCTACACGAACCATACGATCATGTCGGAAGCTCTGGAAAAATGGCCGATCGAGCTGTTCTCCAGACTGCTTCCGCGTGTATACCAGATCATCGAGGAGATCAACAGAAGATTTATTGCCCAGATCGAAGAGAAATACCCGAACGATCCCGACAAGGTTCGCAGCATGGCGATCATTTACGATGGCCAGGTGAAGATGGCGCATCTTGCGATCTGCGCAGGCTTCTCCGTCAACGGTGTGGCAAGACTGCATACCGAGATCTTAAAGGCAAGAGAACTGAAGGACTTCTACGAGATGATGCCCGAGAAGTTCAACAACAAGACCAACGGTATCACGCAGCGTCGTTTCCTGCTGCACGGTAATCCCCTGCTTGCTGACTGGGTGACTGATCATGTGGGTAATGACTGGATCACGAATCTGGACACGATCAAAAAGTTAAAAGTCTATGCGGATGATGAGAAGGCCCAGCATGAGTTCATGAACATCAAATACCGCAACAAAGTCCGCCTGGCGGAATACATCATGGCGCACAACGGCATCGAGGTGGATCCGAGATCCATCTTTGACGTGCAGGTCAAGAGACTGCATGAATACAAGCGCCAGCTGTCGAATATCCTGCATGTCATGTATCTTTACAACGAGCTCAAAGAGCATCCGGAGCAGGATTTCTTCCCGAGAACCTTTATCTTCGGTGCGAAAGCGGCAGCGGGTTACAAGAATGCGAAGCTGACCATCAAGTTGATCAATTCGGTTGCGGATGTGATCAACAATGACGAGTCGATCGACGGCAAGATCAAGGTCGTATTCATCGAAGATTACTGTGTCAGCAATGCGGAGCTGATCTTTGCGGCAGCGGATGTTTCCGAGCAGATCTCCACCGCAAGTAAAGAGGCCTCCGGTACGGGTAACATGAAGTTCATGTTAAACGGTGCGATCACGATCGGCACGATGGACGGTGCGAACGTGGAAATGGTGGAAGAGATGGGCGAGGAGAATGCCTTTATCTTCGGTCTTTCCTCTGATGAGGTCATTGCGTATGAGAAGAACGGCGGCTACGATCCGACCGAGATCTTCAATAACGATCCGGATATCCGCAAAGTTCTGATGCAGCTCATCAACGGATTCTATTCACCGAATGATCCGGATCTCTTCAGGGATCTGTACAACTCGCTGCTGAATACGCAGTGCACAGCTAAGGCAGACACCTACTTCATCCTCAAAGACTTTAAGTCCTATGCGGATGCGCAGAAGAGAGTGGAAGAAGCCTACAAGGATGAAAAGAGATGGGCGAAGATGGCCATCCTGAATGTCGGAAGCGTCGGCAAGTTCTCCTCTGACCGTACGATCCGTGAATATGTGGATGAGATCTGGCACCTGGATTGAGGATAAAAGATGATCAAGTTATCAGAAGGCGGCGCCTTTCTGCTGAACGGCACAACAATCAGCAGTGAAAGCACGGTAAGTAGGGAAGAAGCCGCAAAGAATACCATTGCATATAGGATCTTACAGGATCATAACGTAAGCGGTGATCCGGCGCATTTACAGATCAAATTCGACAAACTGACCAGCCATGACATTACGTTTGTCGGCATCATCCAGACGGCGAGGGCTTCGGGGCTTGAGAAATTCCCGATCCCGTATGTCTTAACCAATTGTCACAACAGCCTCTGTGCGGTCGGCGGTACGATCAACGAAGATGACCACATGTTTGGCTTAACCTGTGCCAAAAAGTACGGCGGTGTCTATGTTCCGCCGCATCAGGCCGTGATCCATCAGTTTGCCAGGGAAATGCTCTCGGGCGGCGGAAAGATGATCTTAGGGTCCGATTCGCACACCCGCTACGGTGCACTTGGCACCATGGCGATGGGCGAGGGCGGCCCGGAACTGGTCAAACAGCTTTTAAACCGTACCTATGATATCAACATGCCGGAAGTGGTGGCCGTTTATCTGACCGGTGCACCAAAACCCGGCGTCGGCCCGCAGGATGTGGCGCTTGCCATCATCGGTGCCGTCTTTGCAAACGGCTATGTCAAAAACAAAGTCATGGAGTTTGTGGGCCCGGGTGTTGCGAATTTAAGTGCGGATTTCCGGATCGGCGTTGACGTCATGACGACGGAGACGACCTGCTTATCCTCCATCTGGCAGACGGATGAAGTGATCCGCGAATTCTATGGGATTCACGGCAGGGAAGCGGATTATAAGCGCTTAGAGCCCGGAGACGTTGCTTATTACGACGGCGTGATCAATGTGGACCTTGGGGCGGTCGAGCCGATGATCGCCATGCCGTTCCATCCGAGCAACACTTATACGATCGATGAAGTCAATGCGAATTTAAAAGATATCCTTGCAGACGTTGAGAAGAAAGCACTGGTCAGCCTGGACGGGCAGGTGGAATATTCCCTGCAGGATAAGATACGAGACGGGAAACTGCTCGTGGAGCAGGGGATCATCGCGGGCTGTGCCGGCGGCGGTTTTGAAAACATCTGTGCGGCTGCTGACATCTTAAACGGAGCAAGTATCGGAAACAGTGCGTTTACCTTAAGCGTTTACCCGGCTTCCACACCGATCTACATGGAACTGATCAAAAACGGCTGTGCGGCCAAGCTGCTGGAGACCGGCGCGATCTTAAAGACCGCTTTTTGCGGACCGTGTTTCGGTGCCGGCGATACACCGGCCAACAATGCATTCTCGATCCGCCATTCCACCAGGAATTTCCCGAACAGGGAAGGGTCGAAACTGCAGAATAAACAGATCGCATCCGTTGCACTCATGGATGCGAGATCGATCGCGGCAACGGCAGCCAACAAAGGCTTCCTGACTTCCGCGACAAGACAGATCGAAGCGAATACCCTTAAGAAATACAAATATCACTTTGATGCATCCATCTATGCAAACCGTGTATTTGATAGCAAGGGAAAGGCGGATCCGGACACGCAGATCCACTTTGGCCCCAACATCAAGGACTGGCCAAAGATGGAAGCACTGCCGGAAAACTTGGTATTAAAAGTGGTATCCGAGATCCACGATCCCGTGACAACAACGGACGAGCTGATCCCGTCCGGAGAAACCTCTTCGTACAGATCCAATCCGCTGGGGCTTGCGGAGTTCACGCTTTCGAGAAAAGATCCTGCTTACGTGGGACTTGCCAAGGAAGTACGTGCGATCGAAGAAGCGAGAGTAAAAGGAGAGCATCCCTGCCAGGTCAGCGAAGAAGTGAAGCCTGTTATGACGGTGATCAAAGGACAGTTCCCGGATGTATCGCACGAAAACTGCGGCTTCGGTTCCACGATCTTTGCCGTGAAACCGGGCGACGGTTCCGCAAGGGAACAGGCTGCATCCTGCCAGAAGGTGCTCGGCGGC
This sequence comes from Lachnospiraceae bacterium, assembly GCA_017544705.1. Classification (GTDB taxonomy): domain Bacteria; phylum Bacillota; class Clostridia; order Lachnospirales; family Lachnospiraceae; genus UBA2868. The sequence continues at coordinate 11,689 of JAFYDQ010000156.1, forward strand.
TGGGCCAATATCGCGAATGAATACGCGACCAAACGGTACCGCTCGAACCTCATCAACTGGGGCATGCTGCCGTTTGTCATTCCGGCCGGTGACCTGCCGTTTACGAATAAGCAGTATCTCTTTGTGCCGGACATCCGAAATGCGGTAAGCGAAAAGCGGGAGACGATCAAAGCCTATGCGGTCGGAGGAAACAGCCTTACGGAATTTGACTTAACACTTGGTGAGCTGACCGATACTGAGCGGGAGATCATTTTAAAAGGCTGCCTCATCAACTACTACAAAGCGGCAAAATAAGCACGAAAAGTATAAACTTCATAAAGCAGTTATCCGATATATTCTTTACAGGGGGCAGATTGGCCGTCTGTCCGGTGCGTATCTTCTGCAGAAGATCAGCACAAAAAAGAATGACCACGGAGGGAACATGGGCGAAAAGGATTGCGCCGATGGACTCTCCGTTTTTTATTCCTCACGGAGGAGGGGTAAAATGCGGTCGGAAGGAGAGTATTGATCATAACCAACAGTAGTATAGGAATGGACTCTGCCAGAACATATACTTCTGTTCGCACGGATGTGAAACAATTTAAGTCCGTCATGGTCCAAAAGGCCGATCTTGTCGGTCAGATGGAGGCGGACGCATTGTCCAGGATCAAGGCGCAGTGCATCAACTACCTGCTTCGTTGGCTGTTTGGGCTTGACGACGAAGAACTGAATAGGTTCGTCTTAAAGAACGGCCAGGGGATGGGCGGCGCGAATATGATGAAGGTCACCTACACGGAGGAGAGCAGCTTTTACGAGTCTGAACAGACGGATTTCTCCACGGGCGGCAAAGTCATATGCGCAGACGGCCGTGAGATCGAATTTGATATGCAGATTTCCATGAGCCGCAGCTTTGAGAGTGCATTTTCTGCCACGTATGAAGAAATGCGCGCGATCGATCCGCTTGTGATCAACCTGGACTGTAATGTGGCGGATGTATCCGATCAGAAGTTTTTCTTTGATCTGGATGCGGACGGGAACCCCGATGAGATCTCAAAGCCGGCATTCGGGACCGGCTTTCTGGCACTCGACCGGAACGAGGACGGTGAGATCGGCGACGGATCCGAACTTTTTGGAACAAAGAGCGGAAACGGATTTGCGGATCTTGCGAAATTTGATTCCGACGGGAACGGCTGGATCGATGAGGCGGACGAGATCTTTGGGAAGCTTAAGATTTACGGATTTGATGCGGAAGGGAATCCGGAGCTTTATACCCTGAAGGAAAAAGGGGTGGGAGCGATCGGGCTGCAAAGTGTGGGAACACAGTTCTCGCTCAACCATGCAGAGACGAATGTTACGAACGCCTATATCCGCAGAACCGGCATTTTCCTTTATGAAAACGGAGGAGCCGGCAGTGTGCAGCAGATGGATCTGGTTCGCGCCTGACAAAAACAGGTGCGACAAAAGAAGACTGGGCATTGCTCAGTCTTCTTCTATGATCCTGATCTCCAGATAGTCGAAATCGATCGTATCGATGAAAGCATCCTGATAAAAGCGTGCTCTGGCGGTCTTTTGAAAATCCGCGATCGTGGCATCAAGCCAGATCGGTTTGCTTAAGTCAAAGGCATAACAGATCTTTTCAAGTGCATGAAAGACCTTATGCGTCCTTGTATCGTCGCCCTCGTCGGTGACCACGATATCCTGCAGCATATGATTGTTGCGAAAGGTTCTTCCCCACATACGAAACATAGCAATTCCTCACAGACTCTATATTATACGCCGATGCGGAAAATGCAAATTTTCTATAAACTTTTTGTGAAAATGCACAAATTTTGTAAGGAATATGGTAAAATATTATGCAGAGAGTACGAAACGCCCCACTCTCTGATCAAGCACTTTAAAGGAGCGCCAATTTGGAGTTTAAAGATAACGGCAATGCGGAAATAGACAATTGGCAGACAACCATGCTGCTGTATAATTCCGCGCTCAAAGAAGTCGGAACAAAGCTGGAGATCTTAAATGACGAGTTCCAGCATATTCATCAATACAATCCCATAGAACATATCAAGTCACGCATCAAGTCCCCGGAAAGTATCGTACGCAAGTTGAAGAACAAGGGATTAGAGTCCACGATCGACAACATGGTGCAGTACGTGAACGATATCGCGGGGATCCGCGTGATCTGTTCCTTTACATCCGATATCTACCGGATCGCGGAGATGCTTTCCAACCAAAGCGATCTTCGGGTCTTAAGCGTGAAGGACTATATCGAGAACCCGAAGGAAAGCGGATATAAGAGTTATCACATGATTGTGAGCGTACCGATCTACTTATCCGACAGCGTGGTCGATACCAAGGTGGAAATACAGATCCGGACGGTCGCGATGGATTTCTGGGCAAGCCTCGAGCACAAGATGAATTACAAATTCGAAAAGAACGCACCGGAACACATCAAGCGCCAGCTGTATGAGTGTGCCGAAATGGTGTCCGTTCTGGACGATATGATGCTCTCCTTAAACGAAGAGATCCAGGAAGCGCAGTCCGAAGAGGATTGAGTTCTTGTGCAGTTTGCACATAGAATAAAATGTACGCAGAAGTTTTTTGTACAGATTAACCATTCATTAACAGTATGTTCACAATTTGTTCATAATCGGTTGATAGTATAAGATTGTTCGTAAGGAACGGACATAAAACAGACTTCCGGATTTATTTTTCATAATATTGCCCGAGTGACTCTCATCCACTCGGGCACTCCTCATTTTTAGGCATTTCTTGCATTTCCACATTGTATTTCCGTTTAATAAATGCTAAAATATATTGATGAAATTGAAAAAATTCTTCAAACGATTATACAGATTGCGGAGGAAAGCGATGGATAGTATCAGGGACAGATTTGGCGGAAGAGATCGGATGGGATCTGATCGTGGCGGCAGGGATCGCTATGACAGGCCTGAAAGAGATGATATGGGCGAGCGCATGTCAAGGCGCAACACCCCGTCTTATGGCAACGACGGCGTCGGGATCGATGATATCGCAAACGTCATTGAGCAGAGTAATTCCAAACAGCTGGAAGTTTTTGCAGACTGTATCGATGATGTGAAGGATGAAGTTTATGCATCCGAAAAAGAGATCATGAAGGCCCTTGACCAGATCGCGTCATCCTCTTCTTCATCCAGATCCCTTCGGCAGCAGGAGGCGGGCGTTGCACGCATGGATCCTGCCGCAAAAGAAGAGATCCTTCGCGCCGTTTCCAATAATACCGAGTTGCTTTATGCCCTTCAGGAGACCTTAAAGAAGGCGGAAGAAAAGGAAGCCGAGAAAGAGAAAGCACCGGAAGAAGCAGTTGCGGAAGAAAATGCTGCAGCAGAAGAGCAGCCCAAGCAGGAAGATCCGCTGATCACCGCGCTGACACAGTATTATAACAACATGGAAGAGCATGTTCACAAAGAGAACGTGAAGTGCTACCGGAACGTACAGGCGGCTTTGTCCGAGCAGGCAACACAGATCGTGGAACAGAACAAGAAGGCTCTTGGATTTTTGAAGGTGTTTGCGATCGTTTCCGTTGTATTGAGCTTTATCAACATCGCACTGTTTGTATGTTTCATTCTCGGGATCATATAAATTTCATTTAGGGAGTCATTCGGGAGTATCAGGTGAGGGGACACCGATTCATAAGGGATGCGTTTACTGACGAAGTATACGAAAACAATGAAATTCAGCCATGTGGGAGCAATGCTGGTAACAGCATTGCTCGTCTTTATGGTAGTGCCCGCAATTCCGCGTTTTTCAGAGGATAAGAATAACTTATTCTCTGTTTTTATTGACGGAAATCTGGTCGGGCGTGTTTCCGACCCAAAGACCGTGGATGAAATGCTGATGCAGGCCAGAAGAAAGCTTTCCAAAGAGACGGGCGGTCTTGTGATGATCGACTACGATTTCAGTCTCAGCGGAAGCAGGGTGATCTTTGCACAGGAAGATGACCCGGAAACGGTCGCGGACAACATCTACCGTGCTTTTTCCGAAAACGTGGCCAAAACCAAACAGCCGGTCTATGAGATCAAGATCAATGAGTTTACCGTGAACTTAAAAAGTTCCGATGAAGTGCTTGAGCTCTTGAAGCAGGCCAAGAGCAAATATGATGACAACAATGAATACACGGTTGAGATGGTGCTGGATCCGACCAGGGAATTAAATGTCCTGACCACCAGGGTCGCAAAGACCGCGGATCTTGAGAAGGAAGAGGAAGAGGCGATCTTTCCTTCCGCGGGTGCGATCAAAAAGATGGACCAGATGTATGAAGAGGCAAAAAGGCAGACCCTGGAGGGGTTTGATTTTGGCGTAAAAGCGCTGGACTTCGGGGAAAACGTGGAAGTGGTGCGCGCATATGTGGATGCCGACCAGATCACCTCTCTTGAGGATGCGATCGCGGAAGTGACCAAGAAGGAAGAAAAAGACACCATCTATGAGGTGGAAGCCGGCGACAGCCTGTCGGTGATCGCGGAAAAGAACGGTACAACGATTGAGAACCTCATTGCCATGAATCACGAGATCCTGCCCAATCACAATGCCGTGATCCGTCCGGGCGACGAACTCAAGGTCATGGTTCCCAAGCCGGAGCTTTCCGTGGTGCGGACGGAAGAGATCTACTACGAGGAAAACTACGAGGCGGAAGTACAGTACATCGACAATGACGAGTGGTACACCAACCACCAGGAGATCAGACAAGAGCCAATAGCAGGCTTCCGTAAAGTCGTTGCGGACATCATCTACTGGAATGATGAGCCGCAGTCCAAAAACATCATATACGAAAATATCGTGGCGGAGGCGGTGCCCAAGATCATCGAGCGCGGTACGCAGATCCCGCCGACCTTCTTAAAACCGATCTCGGGCGGGCGCCTGACATCGCGCTTTGGCAAACGTAAGGCACCGACAAAAGGCGCATCCACGTATCATAAGGGTGTCGACTGGTCAACACCGGTCGGAACGAGCGTTGTAGCCAGCAGCGGCGGAACCGTGATCCGTGCCGGCTGGGGCGGCGGATACGGCTACTGTATCTACATTGAGCATCCGGACGGAAAAGTCACACGATACGGGCATTTGAGCAAGATTCTGGTAAAGACCGGCCAGACGGTCAATCAGGGCGAAAAGATCGCGCTTTCCGGAAATACCGGTGTCAGCACCGGACCGCATCTGCATTTTGAGATCCTTGTGGGCGGGACGCAGGTGGATCCGTTCAAATACCTGTAAAATCGGGACATGTGACTTTTGCCATCATAACCTTGTAATATTTTCGTAATATTTGTGCAATGTTCTGAAAATGGGCAGTCTGATTTACAACCACTAGATATTGTTATATAATGATACAAGTGTGATATTTAATCGCAAAAGATCCAGGGGTAAAAGGTTTTGGAACAGTATATCATTAAAGGGGGAGCGCCTCTTGTCGGAGAGGTGGACATTGCCGGTGCGAAAAATGCCGCGTTGGGGATCCTGGCAGCAGCGACAATGACCGATGAGAGCGTAATAATCGAAAATATGCCGGACGTTCGTGATACGAATGTCCTGATTCAGGCCATGGAAAGCATCGGCGTGATCGTTGAGCGTATTGACAGACATACCGTCAAGATCAACGCATCCATGATCGATAATTTCACGATCGATGCAGGCTATATCAGAAGAATCCGTGCTTCCTACTATATGTTGGGCGCACTTCTCGGTAAATATCATCGCGCAGTGGTAGCCCTTCCGGGCGGCTGTGAGATCGGAAGCAGACCGATCGACCAGCACTTAAAAGGATTCAGGGCACTCGGCGCAGGCGTAGAGATCTCAGGCGGCCTGATCAATGCGGAAGCAAAGAGACTGGCCGGAAACCATATCTATTTAGATGTTGTCACCGTCGGTGCAACGATCAATCTGATGATGGGTGCGGTTCTCGCAGAGGGCAAGACGATTCTTGAGAACGCTGCCAAAGAGCCCCACGTGGTAGATGTTGCCAACTTCCTAAACAGCATGGGAGCCAACATCAAGGGCGCAGGTACGGATGTGATCCGTATCAAGGGCGTCAGCAAACTGCACGGAACCACGTATTCCATTATTCCCGATCAGATCGAAGCAGGTACGTTCATGTTCGCGGCAGCGATCACCAAGGGTGATATCATGATCCGCAACGTGATCCCCAAGCACTTGGAATCCATCAGCGCAAAACTGATCGAGATCGGCTGTCAGGTTGAGGAATTTGATGATTCCCTCCGCGTTGTGGCAACCAAGAGACTGGAGCATACAAATGTGAAGACGCTGCCTTATCCGGGATTCCCGACAGATATGCAGCCGCAGATTGCCGTTACGCTGGCACTGTCCAACGGAACCAGTGTCGTAACGGAAAGCATTTTTGAGAATCGTTTCAAATATGTGGATGAGCTGTCCCGTATGGGCGGACGTGTCAAGGTCGAAGGAAATACGGCGATCATCGAAGGCGTGGATGCGCTTACCGGTGCGAGCCTGTTTGCGCCGGACCTTCGTGCAGGCGCGGCACTGGTGCTTGCAGGTCTTGCGGCGGAAGGGATCACGACGGTCGAGAACATTGTCCTTATCGAGAGAGGATACGAGGACTTCCCGCAGAAGCTCTGCAGTCTCGGGGCACAGATCGAGAAAGTTTCCGAGGAAAAAGATATCCAGAAGTTCAAACTGAAAGTCGGCTGACGGAAACCGACAGATACAAAGTATATATTACAAATGTAGCGGAACAACGCTTTCTCACGTGCTCATTACGCACGTTTCGAAAGGTGTTCCGCTACATTTTTGTTATTACGATTCGCTATATTCTGTCATTACCCGGGTCAGAAGGCCCGGGTCCGGTTTGCGGATTACAGGTACTTCTTCAGGTCGTCGACTTTGTTCAGTGCTTCCCAGGGAAGATTTAAGTCGTTACGGCCGAAGTGACCGTAAGCTGCGGTCTGCTTGTAGATCGGGCGGCGCAGGTCGAGCATCTTGATGATGCCTGCCGGACGCAGATCGAAGTTCTCCCTGACTATGGCAACAAGCTTTTCATCGTCTACTTTGCCGGTTCCGAAGGTATCCACCATGATGGATGTGGGCTGTGCAACGCCGATGGCATAGGACAGCTGGATCTCGCACTTGTCAGCCAGCCCTGCGGCAACAATGTTCTTGGCAACATATCTTGCAGCATAAGCGGCACTGCGGTCAACCTTGGTGCAGTCTTTGCCGGAGAAAGCGCCGCCGCCGTGACGGGCATATCCGCCGTATGTGTCAACGATGATCTTACGTCCCGTAAGGCCTGCGTCACCGTGCGGTCCGCCGATGACGAAACGGCCGGTAGGATTGATAAAGAACTTGGTGTTGTCATCGATCAGCTCCTTGGGAAGGATGGGATCAAAGACATATTTCTTAATGTCCGCATGGATCTGTTCCTGTGTCACGTCATCATCATGCTGTGTGGACAGAACAACGGCTTCTAAGCGCAGCGGCTTGCCGTTTGCATCATATTCTACGGAAACCTGACTCTTGCCGTCCGGTCTTAAGTATTTCAGCGTACCGTTCTTACGAACGTTTGTCAGCTGTTTTGCAAGTTTATGTGCAAGAGAGATGGAATACGGCATGTATTCTTCGGTCTCGTTCGTTGCATAACCGAACATCATACCCTGATCGCCGGCACCGATCGCTTCGATCTCGGCATCACTCATTTTGTTCTCTTTTGCTTCCAGCGCCTTGTCAACGCCCATTGCAATATCGCCGGACTGCTCATCGATGGCTGTAAGAACCGCACAGGTATTGCCGTCGAATCCGTATTCGGATTTCGTATAACCGATCTCCTTGATCGTATCACGAACGATCTTGGGGATGTCTACGTAAGCACTGGTTGTGATCTCACCGGTCACCAGAACAAAACCGGTACAGGTAGCCGCCTCACAAGCAACGCGGCTCATCGGATCCGCTTCCATTAAAGCGTCTAAGATCGCGTCGGAAATGGCATCGCACATTTTATCGGGATGGCCTTCCGTTACGGACTCGGATGTGAACAGGTATTTCTCCATTTTCTTTCCTCCTTTTAAGAAAAAAATAAATCCGCTCATAAGCGGATTCAACTGTTGATAATCAAATCCTCTTATTGTTCATCTGCCAAAAGGCAATGCTCAGGTTGGCACCTTCCTGTAAAACAGGGGTTGCCGTGACTTCATCGATCCTATGTATCTCCACCACTCTGAATAAGAAGAAGCAATATGAAGTTTTCTTATCGCGATAAGCATACACGGAATTGAGTCGGAAGTCAAGTTCTATTGACTTTTTCCCTTTTTATAAAGTATGATACATAGGTGGAGCAGGTAATAAATATATGAAACGAGTCAGAACAGCAGACCTCCAGCCGGGAATGAGAACCGGAGAGGATGTCTATTCTTATAATAATCAGATGATCTTGCCCAAAGATACGATCCTGACGGATAAGATGATTACCCGTCTGGAATTCTATTCCGTACTTGCGATCCGTATCGCGGAACCGGGTGATCTGATCGGTGCATCTGCCGCAACGGAAGCGGAACCCGAGATCCCGCTTACAAATGACATGTCTTTCTCGGAGAAGATCAAGGCCAGCAAGGAATTCCAGATCTTCGAGAAACAATACCTCAAGACAACCGAAGAATTTGAGAAGAAATTAAGCAAGCTTGCATCGGGAGAGGCAACACTGGATGTTCCTGCCCTCATGAATACCGTAACGGAGCTTGTTACCCCCGACATGTCTTCCGCAAGCATCCTGAACATGCTCCACAACATGCGTCAGTATGATGATTTTACCTTTATGCATTGCATTAATGTTTCCCTGCTCAATAACATTCTGGGACACTGGCTGGGATTGAACGACCACGATCTGGAGATCTTAACGCTTGGCGGCCTGCTGCATGATATCGGAAAACTGAACGTTCCCGATGATATCATCCGCAAGCCCGGGAAGCTCTCCCCCGTGGAATATAACATCATCAAAACGCATACGGTGCAGGGGTATAAGATCCTGCAGCAGTATGAACTCGATGATAATGTCAAAGACATCGTTTTGATGCACCACGAACGCTGCGACGGAACGGGCTATCCGCTGAATCTGACCGCAGACAGGATCAGTCCTTATGCCAAGATCACTGCCATCTCGGATGTTTATGATGCCATGACCGCAGCCCGGATCTACCGTGGTCCGCTCTGCCCGTTCAAGGTCATCAGTATCTTTGAAACAGAAGGATATCAGAAATACGATTCCAAGTTCATATTAACGTTCTTAGAGCATATTGCCGAATCCTACATGAACAACCGCGTCCGCTTAAGCAACGGCAAAGAAGGTGACGTGGTATTCATGAACAAGAACTCTCTTTCCAAACCGCTTGTACAGTGTGGAAACGAATTCATCGATCTGTCCAGGGAAACGGATATCTATATCGAAACGTTCGTTTAAGTACTTGTGTTAAGGGAGAGAAAATGTCTGCACAGGAATATGCCGCACATTATTTCGCATTGCAGGATGTCCTGCATTATCTGGGAGTGGCCGTTGTCGGTGCACTGACCTGTCTGTTTACGATCCTGCTTACCGCCAAGATCACAGCGCGTGGAGAGACACGCCTTGACAAACGATGGGATTTCTATGAGCGCGCGATCAATATGGAGCAGCGCTTTGATGAAATGATCTTTTCCGCCACATCGATCCTGTCTTTTCTTGCCGTTTACTACCTGATCGACCGGTTTGCGGTTGATCCTGCTTTCCGCTCGTTCTGGGACAGGTGGAGCGATTTTATCCTGCTTGGGATGATCATCATCAGCTGTGTTGTCAATAATTATTTTGATGTCATGCTCATTCCGCTCAAGAAGATCACCAGGGAAGAGAAGGGTTCTGTCCGGCTGATCGGCATGTTTTATATCATGATCATCTTCCTCTATATCAAATTCATTTATGAGAATGATAATTACGATGGATTCATCATGTATTTCCTGGGTCTGATCATCGGCCGTTTTGCTTATTTTGATGCTTCTTTCAGAGAATCCCTGCACACCATACATAACGGCGCAAAGAACATTCCGTTTCTGATCCTTGGCCTGATCTATACGGCGTTTATGTGTATTTACGGTTTCAGCACGGACTATCTGCTGATCTCCAACGGCGTATTGGTCAGTACCTTTATTGCGCATCTGTTCATGGTCGTGGCGATCTTTATCGTGCACCACAGCCACCTGATCTACCTGTTTGTAAGGAAACCGAAACAACCGCCGGTTTAGTGTCGCTAAAGTGCGAAAATGATACAATGACCCTATAGCAGGAGGTACTTATGTCATTTGTTCATTTACACACACATACGGAATACAGTCTTCTGGACGGTTCCAATAAGATCAAAGAATATGTACACCGGGTCAAAGAGCTCGGCATGAATGCCGCTGCGATCACGGATCACGGTGTTATGTACGGCGCGATCGATTTCTACAGGGCTGCCCTTGATGCCGGGATCAAGCCGATCCTCGGCTGTGAAGTCTATGTGGCACCAAATTCCCGTTTCGATAAAGAACTGACCGGCGGAGAAGACCGGTATTATCATCTCATCCTGCTCGCTGAAAACAATACGGGCTATTCCAACCTCATGAAAATCGTAAGCCGCGGTTTTACCGAAGGCTATTATTACAGACCCCGTGTGGATATGGAGGTGCTGCGGCAGTTCCATGAGGGGATCATCTGCCTTTCCGCCTGCCTTGCCGGGGAAGTCCAGCGCTATATTGAAAAAGGGCTCTATGAAGAAGCAAAGAAGGCAGCGCTCAAATACCGGGACTGCTTCGGCGAGGGCAATTATTTTCTGGAACTGCAGGACCACGGAATTCCCGACCAGAAGACCGTCAATGCTGCGCTGGTCAGGATGAGCGGCGAACTGAACATCCCGCTTGTTGCGACCAATGATATTCACTATACGTATGCGGATGATGCGGGTCCGCATGATATCCTGCTCTGTATCCAGACCGGCAAGAAACTTTCGGATGAGGACAGGCTGCGCTATGAAGGCGGACAGTACTATGTGAAATCCGAAGAGGAGATGCGGGAACTGTTTCCGTATGCCGCACAGGCAATTGACAATACCCAGGCCATCGCCGACCGCTGTGACGTCACGATCACGTTCGGCGAATATAAACTGCCGCATTATGATGTACCGGACGATCTTACGGCATGGGAATACCTGAACAAACTCTGCATGGAGGGGATCGGGAAGCGCTATCCCGGTTACGGACCGGAGTTAAAAGAGCGCCTTGACTACGAACTGAACACGATCAGGGAACTGGGCTTTGTTGATTATTTCCTGATCGTATGGGATTTTATTCATTATGCAAAATCACACGGTATTGCGGTGGGCCCCGGACGCGGAAGCGCCGCCGGCTCCATTGTATCCTACGCACTGGAGATCACGGACGTGGATCCGATCAAGTACAACCTGCTCTTTGAGCGGTTCTTAAACCCGGAACGTGTCACCATGCCGGATATCGATGTGGACTTCTGTTATGAAAGACGACAGGAAGTGATCGACTATGTCGTGCAGAAATACGGCAAGGAAAAAGTCGTACAGATCGTTACGTTCGGAACGCTTGCTGCCAAGGGTGTGATCCGAGATGTGGGACGGGTCATGGACCTTTCTTATTCCTACGTGGATTCCATCGCCAAGATGATCCCGAACGTGTTAAACATCACGCTCAAAGATGCGCTTTCGATGAATCCGGATCTCAAAGCACTGTACGATACGGATGAAACGGTAAAATCACTGATCGACAATTGCATGCGCTTAGAAGGACTGCCCAGGCATTCTTCCATGCATGCGGCGGGCGTCGTGATCTGTCCCGAAGCGGCAGATGAGTACGTGCCGCTGTCCAGGGGAAGTGACGGTTCCATTACGACACAGTTTGTCATGACGACGCTGGAGGAACTGGGCCTTCTGAAGATGGATTTTCTGGGACTTCGTACCCTGACGGTGATCCAGAATGCGATCCGTTTCGTGAAGGAAAATACCGGAGAAGAGATTGATTTTGCAAAGATGGATTATAACGATCCGGCGGTATTTGAGTTCATCGGCACCGGCAAAACGGACGGGGTGTTCCAGTTGGAAAGTGCCGGGATGAAGGGCTTTATGAAGGAATTAAAGCCGAAGAACCTTGAAGATGTCATTGCGGGGATCTCTCTCTACAGACCGGGACCCATGGACTTTATACCGAAATATATCAAGGGCAAGAATTCCCCGGGAGAGATCACTTATGACTGTGAGCAGTTAAAGCCGATCTTGGAGCCGACCCACGGCTGTATCGTATATCAGGAACAGGTCATGCAGATCGTGCGGGATCTTGGCGGATTCACGCTGGGCCGGAGCGATCTGATCCGGCGTGCCATGTCCAAAAAGAAACAAAAGGTCATGGAAACGGAGCGCAAGAACTTCGTATACGGCAATCAGGCTGAGGGGATTCCCGGTTGCATTTCCAAAGGGATCAACGAAACGATCGCAAACAGGATTTATGACGGCATGATGGACTTTGCGGAATATGCGTTCAACAAGTCCCACGCGGCTGCTTATGCGTATGTGGCCTACCAGACCGCATACTTAAAATACTATCATCCGGTCGAATTCATGGCCGCCCTGATGACATCGGTGATTGACAACTCGGGCAAAGTAGCGGAATATATTTATAGTTGCAGGAAGATGGGGATCACGATCCTGCCGCCGGACATCAACGAAAGCATCGGCGGATTTTCCGTGCAGGCGGACCGGATCCGCTACGGGCTTGCAAGTATCAAGGGAATCGGCTGGCCGGTAACGGAAGCCGTTGTAACGGAACGTAATGAACACGGGCCGTTTCGGGATATCAAGGACTTCATCAACAGGCTCAGCACGAAGGAAGTCAATAAACGTACCATTGAAAACTTCATCAAGGCGGGTGCTTTTGATGCCCTCGGCGGCACATGCAAGCAGCTGATGACGGTCTATTCGAATCTCCTGGATGACATGACCAGGGAGAAGAAGAACAGCATGGCCGGGCAGATGACGTTGTTCGATATCGCCGGGGAAGAAGAAAAGGAATCGTTTGAATTACGTCTTCCCGAAATCGGCGAATTTGAGAAGAATATCAAACTGGCCTTTGAGAAAGAGGTGCTCGGTACCTATATCAGCGGTCATCCCCTGCAGGCGGATGAAGAGATCTGGCGGAAGAATATCACCAACCTGACCTCTGATTTTGCCTATGACGAAGAGAGCAAAAAAACGATTGTCACCGACGGACAGAAGGTTACCGTCGGCGGCATGATCGAGAGCAAAACGATCAAATATACCAAAACCGGAAAGACCATGGCGTTTGTCGCTCTGGAGGATCTGGTCGGGACGGTGGAAGCCATCATCTGGCCGAGCGATTACGAGAAAAATGCCCAGTGGCTTGTGGAGGACTCCAAGGTATTCATTCAGGGCAGGGTCAGCGCGGAAGAAGAGAAAGATGCAAAACTGATCTGTGAAAAGATCATTCCGTTTGAACAGATCCCGAAAAAGCTCTGGGTCAAATTCGC
>JAFYDQ010000157.1 GCA_017544705.1 Lachnospiraceae bacterium
CCGACCGGCAGGGCGTAGCACCACATGTCGATCGTGTCGCAGATCATGCCGAACTTCGAATCACCGCCGGCACGGAATACCCCCGCGATCAGCGTTGTATTGACGGCCGAGCCGATCACGTAATAGGTGTTGATGAGCATCATGTATTTCAGGTAATGCATCGCCTGCTCCGTCAGATCCGCAAAATTCAAAACCACCGGGATCAGGGCGAAAATGATCACCGACCCGAAGAGCGCCGTGATGATCGTCATGACCATTAAGCGTTTTCCGCTCTCTTTCGCTTGTTCGAGCTTCCCGTCGCCCATTTCGTTGCCGAGGATGATGCCCGAGGCATTGGCCACCGCAAAGCAGAATACCGAGCCGAAATTACGCACCACGTTCACGAACGAATAAGCCGCCACCGCGTCATTCCCAAGATGCCCGATGATCGCGGAATAGAGCGAAAACGCAACGCCCCAGCTGATATCGTTAATCAGCGCCGGCAAAGCCATATGGAGAAAATCATGCAGCAGCATCTGATTCTTCTTAAAAATATAGGTAAGCTTTAATTTCACGTTCGGGCTGCGCATGGAGACGATGATACAGCCCACCAGCGCAACCAGGCGCGATAACGTCGTTCCCAGCGCCACGCCGACAGCCCCTAAGTTCGGTGCCCCGAAGAGCCCGAAGATAAAGATCGCATTTAAGAAAATATTGCAGACAAACGCGATGAGATTGAGCGCGGTACAGATCGTAACCCGCTCCACGCTTCGCAGCGTCGCCATATAGATCTCCGTGATGCCCCAGCACAGATAGCTGCCCGCAACCACGCGCAGATAATTGACGCCGATTGCGATCAGTTCCGGATCTGCCGTAAAGACCTGCATCATCAGCTCCGGGATCGTCAGCGCACAGATCGCAAAGAGCAGGGACACGGCCATGGAAAATCGCAGTGCAATGCCCTGGACCAGGTGCACGGCCTTTAAATCGCCCTTGCCGTTATACTGGCTTGCAAGCATCGTCACGCCCGTTCCGATCCCGTAATAGATCATGAACAGCACGTTGGTGTAGTTGGCCGCAAGCGATACCGCTGATATCGCGGATTGGTTTACATAATTCAACATCACGACGTCGGTTGACGAGATCGTGGCCGATAAGAGGTTTTGCACCACGATCGGGATCGTCAGTTTGATCGCGCTTTTGTAGAATTCTTTCTTTTCCATTGTTAATCCTGCTTATGATATTACTTCGTTTTAAAAGTGTGTCTTTACAGAAAAATTGCAGTTCAGGGCACTTTATACTACAATGAATGCAGGGCAACTCATACCCGGTAAATCACACCGGATAAATCACATCCGGTAAATCACGACGGGTAAATCACACCCGGCAAAATCACAGGGAGGTACGCCATGCAAATCCTGCACGCAGCCAGTTACGAAGAGGAAATGCGAACCATCGCGGATCCGCTGCTTGATTCCATAAGAAGATCTGGCATCATGCCCGTCAAAGACGCCCCGAAAGGCGAGGGGATCTACTATGAGATCTATGATACAAAGGATGCCAGGGCTGCAATGGTGATGAGCCACGGCTTCTCCGAAAATACGGTCAAAAACAAAGAGATCATCTATTATATGGTCATGCAGGGTTACAAGGTCTTTGCCGTTGATCACCGGGGCCACGGAAGGTCTTTCAGGGAGTCTCATCACCCGAACCTCGTTAACCTCCATGATTTTAACGACTATGTGGAAGACCTGCACCAGTTTGTCTCTCTGGTCGTAAAGACCAAGACCAATCTTCCGCTTTACATCTTCGGGCATTCGATGGGCGGCGGGATCGCTGCGTCCTATATCGAGCAATATCCGCACGATTTCAAAAAAGCCGTGCTCTCCTCCCCGATGTTAAAGCTGATCCTTCCGTTCCCGGAAGGAATAACGCGCGTTATTACAGGCGTGAAATGCTTATTCGGCGGGGGTGACACCTTTGGTCCGGGGCAGGGTCCCTATAAGGGTCTTGAAAACTTCGAGGGCTCTTCTTCTGCTAACCGCGAGCGCTTCAACTATTACCAACAGCAGAAGCTTCAGAATCCGCCGTTCCAGATCTCCGCATCCAGCTACGGCTGGATCTATCACTCGATCTGTGCCATCGCCAAGATCCGTTCCCGTTCCGCCTGTGCAAAGATCACCATTCCCGTTTTGATCTTAAGGTGCGTCGATGATGCCCTGATCGATCCGGCGGGCCTTGACCAATTTGCCGAAAACACAGCCGGCTGCCGCATCGTCGATTTCGATAACTGCCGTCATGAAATCTATAACAGTGATGATCATGTCATCGCTGCCTACTACGAAACCATATTCGAATTCCTTAAGGGTTAGTCCTGCGAATCCGGCTCAGATCCTGATTCTTCCGCTGTTTCCGGCGCCGGCGCATCTTTCAATAACGGCCGATATTCTACCGGGATCTTCTTGTGGTAAGAGATCACAAGGATCGCTGAAGCCAGCACAAAGATGAATATGGAGATAAACTGTGATGTGGACAGCACACCGACACTTCCTCTGTAATCGTTTCTGAAAAATTCAATGATAAAACGTCCGATACTGTATGAAAGCAGGTAGTACCCGGTAACCGTTCCGCGGTACTTTGCTTTTCTTGCGTAAAGGATCAGTCCTACTGCGATTAAAAGCATCCCTGCTGCCGAGAATAACTGCGTCGGAATCAGCTTTACCCCTGCAGGTGCCAGGCATCCTTCCGGAAATACCACCCCGATCGGACTGTCCGTCTCCCTGCCGTAGCAACAGCCTGCCAGAAAGCATCCGATCCGGCCGATCCCCTGATTGATCGCAACAGAGGGGACAAAAAGGTCCATGTAGGTCAGCGTGGAGATCTTTTTGATTTTGCAGTAGATCATGATCGTCAGGATGCCGGTAATGATGCCGCCGTAGACCACAAAGCCCTCCGACCCGAGCGCACCCAGCGGATCTGTAAAGAAATCCTTGTATTCGACAATGATAAAGAGCAGTTTCCCGCCCATAAAGCCGAACAGGAGCACAAAGATCGCGATGTTTGTCAGATGATCCGGTGACAGGCCCCTTAGTTTTGCCCGGTAATTTCCGATCAGCACGCCTAAAAGAAAGCCGATGCCGATCATCAGGCCGTAGCCGTGTACTGTGAATCTTCCTATCGAAAACAGATCGATTGCCATATCAAAAATCCTTCCTTATTTCCTTACCACAACGCGTCCGCTGCAATCATAGACCGCATCTTCCATGATGACTTCCGGCATTTCATCCAGCGTGATCGTCCCGGATTTCGGGTTTTTTACGGAGATCACGGTCCCGATCAGATCCGCCTCCACATCCGAATATTCGAAGGCAAAATCAGCCTCCTCCATCGTACAGTTGACCAGTTTCAGGTTTGTGCAGTAGCAAAGCGGCTGCGTGCCGATGATCTTGCAGTTGATCAGCGTCAGATTATCCGAAAACCACGCCAGATACTCGCCTTTAATGACGCTGTCGCGTACGGTAACATTCTTTGCATGCCAGAAGGCGTCCTTCGTATCAAGGTTGGAATCCGTGATCGTTAAGTTCTCCACGTACTGGAACGAATATTTGCCCTGCATTTTCACATTATCGAGCACGATATTGCGGCTGTCGAGGAACAGGTACTCCGATACGACCGCCGTATCTTTGAGCGTGATATCCGCGGATTTCCAGCCGAATTCCGTGGATTCGATATCGCAGCCCGCAAGTGTGATATTCGAGCACTCTCTGACCGCCTTGACCCCGTGCAGCTTCGAATTGCGGATGATCCCATCCTTATCGTACCAAAGCGCTGCCCTGGTCTTCTCGTCCATGCTGACGCCATCGACCTCAAAATTCTCTACATGCCATAGGGGATAGCGCAGCGAGAAGGACGTATCCTCGACTTTGATGTTTCTTGCTTCCTTTAGCGCCGATTCCCCGTCCGCGGGGCCCGCAAAATTACAGTTTTTGACAAGCGCGTCCGTCAAATGGTACAGGGCACGCTCTTCGTCCATTGTCTGATTTATAATTTCGATCATGAAAAACTCCGTTCCTATGCAAAAGCCGAATCAGAATGCTCAGATCCGTCCCGCAATGGCATCTTCCAACGCTCTCGCCAGCTGGTCCGGACAGGACGTCCCCTTCAAGCCGCACTGAATGCCTTTCAGTTTCGCGATCAGGTCTTCCGCCTTCTGTCCCTCCACAAGTTTCGCCACACCCTGCAGGTTGCCGTTGCACCCGCCGAGATAGGAAACATTGCTGACAACGCCGTCATTTAAGTCAAAGGTGATCTGCTTGGAGCAGGTACCCTTCGTCTGATATGTATGTGTCATGTCAAAACCTCCGTATAACGGTATTATCTTATTCGAAGCGCATCAAAACGTCAAGTAATCTTGTAACAGAGCGCTCCATGTCCGCGCGTGTGATTTTGCCGATCTCCAGCGCCTGCATCAGGCGGTCCGGATACCCCCTGCCCATCTTGATGTCATTGCCGGCCAGCAATTCCTTGTAGTGCTCGCCTGCCGTCCACCAGTCCGTCGTCACGATGCCTTTGAAATCCCATTCGCCGCGCAGGATATCGGTCAACATTTCCTTGTTCTCGGATGCACGGTGGCCGTTGATCACGTTGTAGGAAGACATGATCGTCCACGGATCGGTTTCCTTCACGATCATCTCAAACGCCTTTAAATAGATCTCTCTGATCGCACGCTCCGAAGCCCTCGAATCACACTGCTTGCGGTTCGTTTCCTTGTTGTTGAGCGCAAAATGCTTCACGGAAACGCCCACACGGTTGCTCTGGATGCCGCGCACCATCGCGGATGCCAGTTTTCCCGTCAGATACGGATCTTCCGAATAATATTCGAAATTCCTGCCGCACAGGGGGCTTCTGTGAATGTTGATCGCAGGCGTTAACCAGAACCCGATGTTGTTTTCTTTGACTTCCAGTCCCGCATGCAGGCCAACCTGTTCAATGATCTCAGTATCCCAGGAAGAAGCCAGCAGCGTCGCGCAGGGCCAGGCCGTTGCAACAACCCCACGGTCCTCTCTGAAACGCACCCCTGCAGGGCCGTCCTCG
>JAFYDQ010000158.1 GCA_017544705.1 Lachnospiraceae bacterium
ACGCTCTTCCGATCTATGCGGCCGGAAGTACTGACAAACATTGGAGGATTCTCCGGAGCATTTTCCATGGAGAAGTTTAAATCCATGGAGAAACCGACACTGGTTTCCGGCACAGATGGTGTAGGAACCAAACTGAAACTGGCCTTCCTGCAGGATAAACATGACACAGTGGGAATCGACTGTGTGGCCATGTGTGTCAATGATATCGCCTGCGCCGGCGGTGAGCCTCTTTTCTTCCTGGTTTATATTGCCTGCGGCAGGAACGAGCCCGAGAAGATCGCGGACATCGTCAAAGGCGTGGCGGAAGGCTGCAAGATGGCAGGCGCCGCGCTCATCGGCGGCGAGACGGCGGAGCATCCGGGGCTCATGCCGGAGGATGAGTATGATCTGGCCGGCTTTGCGGTCGGCGTTGTGGACCGCAAGGATCTGATCACGGGCGAAAAAATCAAACCCGGAGACGTTCTGATCGGCATCGCATCTTCTGGCCTGCACTCCAACGGGTTCTCACTGGTGCGCCGCGTGTTCCCGATGACGGAAGAGAAGCTGCACACCTACATCGACCATCTCGGCATGAACCTGGGCGATGCATTGCTCACGCCGACCAAGATCTATGTGAAGGCCCTGGAAGCCGTGAAGAAGAAAGGTGTGACGATCAAGGGCTGCAGCCACATCACGGGCGGCGGTTTTTACGAGAACATCCCGCGCATGCTGCCGGATGGTGTTCGTGCCAAAGTCAAAAAAGATTCTTACCCGATCCCGCCAATCTTTGATCTATTAAAGACCAGCGGCAACATCGCGGAAGAGATGATGTACAACACCTTCAACATGGGCATTGGCATGATGCTTACCGTGGATGCCGCAGACGAGAAGAAGACGATCGAAGCGATCGAATCCGCCGGAGAAAAGGCGTACCGCGTCGGCGAGATCGTGGGAGGAGATAAAGGGATCGAATTATGCTAAAGATCGCAGTCCTGGTGTCGGGTGGCGGCACAAACCTGCAGGCGATCATCGACGCCATCGAAAAGAAGGAATTAACAAACACGCAGATCGCACTCGTGATCAGCAACAAAAAGGATGCCTATGCGCTGACAAGGGCAGCGGAGCATGGCATCAAAAGCTGCTGTATTTCCCCGAAGGATTATGCGGACCGCGCCGACTACGATCAGGCGATGATCGATGCGATCAGGGGGAGCGGCGCAGAACTCGTCGTGCTGGCCGGCTTTCTCGTGGTGCTTTCGGCACGCTTTGTCGATGCGTTTTCGCACCGGATCATCAACATCCATCCAAGCCTCATCCCGTCGTTTTGCGGAGACGGTTTTTACGGCTTGAGAGTACATGAAGCAGCATTAAAACGCGGCGTCAAAATCACGGGCGCCACGGTTCATTTTGTAGACAGCGGTACCGACACCGGCCCGATCATCATGCAGAAGGCCGTGGAAGTGCAAGACGGCGACACGCCCGAGATCCTGCAGCGGCGCGTGATGGAACAGGCCGAGTGGAAACTCCTTCCGGCCGTCATCCAGGCGATCGCCGACGGCCGCGTTCCGATCGGGTGAGAATATAGCAGCAGAATTTCAGCGGAGAACCCTTCGAGCGAGCGTTGCAGAGCGAGACGAGAAGGTGTTCTATCGATGAAATATGAATATATAACACGGAGGAAGCGTATGAAGGTTCTTGTGGTTGGCTCCGGCGGACGGGAGCACGCGATCATCAGCAAAGTAGCAAAGAGCAAACAGGTCGATAAGATCTACTGTGCACCGGGCAATGCAGGCATTGCGCAGTTGGCGGAACTGGTGCCGATCCCGGTCATGGAATTTGATAAAATTGCGGACTGGGCAGCAGAGAATGCGATCGATCTGGTGATCGTGGGACCGGACGATCCGCTTGTGGGCGGGCTGGTAGATGTGTTGAATGCAAAAGGTCTCCGTGCCTTCGGCCCCGATAAAAAGGCAGCGATCTTAGAGGGCAGCAAAGCGTTCTCGAAGGATCTGATGAAGAAATACAACATCCCGACGGCGGCGTATGAAAACTTTGACGACCCGCAGGATGCACTTGCATATCTGGAAACGGCAAAGATGCCGATCGTCTTAAAGGCGGACGGCCTGGCGCTCGGCAAAGGCGTGCTGATCTGCGAGACGCTGGAAGAAGCAAAGGCCGGTGTAAAATCCATCATGGAAGATAAGCAGTTCGGCGATGCCGGCAACCGCATGGTCGTGGAAGAATTCATGACGGGAAGAGAAGTTTCCGTGCTGACATTCTGCGACGGCAAGACGATCCGGCCGATGACCTCGGCGCAGGACCATAAGCGTGCAATGGATAACGACCAGGGCCTCAACACGGGCGGCATGGGCACGTTTTCCCCGAGCCCGTTTTATACCAAAGAGATCGATGAGATCTGCAAAAAGACGATCTTCCAGCCGACCGTGGATGCCATGAGAGCAGAGGGCCGTGATTTTCACGGGGTGATCTTCTTCGGGCTGATGTTAACAAAGGACGGTCCGAAGGTCTTAGAATACAATGCACGTTTCGGGGACCCCGAGGCACAGGTGGTACTGCCGCGCATGGAGAATGACATCATCGACGTGATGAATGCCTGCATCGACGGGACGCTCGATCAGATCGAACTGAAATTTACCGACAATGCGGCGGTCTGCGTGGTACTGGCTTCCAAAGGATACCCGCTGCACTACGAGAAGGGCTTTGCGATCACGGGCCTGGAGAACTTTGACGGCAGGGACGATATTTTCTGTTTCCATGCGGGAACCAAACTGAGCCCGGATGGCAGGGTCATCACAAACGGCGGCAGGGTGCTCGGCGTAACGGCACTCGGAGAAGACTTAAAGGCAGCCAGGGCGAATGCCTACAAGGCAACCGAACTGGTCACGTTCGGAAATGCCTACAAGCGTAACGATATCGGACGTGCGATCGACGAAGCAGATATCTGATCGGTGATCACACCGGCCGGATCCGGAGGGATTATGAGCGAACCCAAAGAATATCTTTCATTAGACATACCGGTCAACTGCAGCGAATGCGGCGGCAGGATGATCTATAAGGGTGTTGGCGAGTATGCCTGCGAACTGTGCGGTGCGCTTGCTTATGATGATTACGGCAAGGTCCGCAACTACATCGAGCAGCATCCGGGCGCCACGCAGTCGGACGTGTCGGCAGCGACCGGCGTTTCCAAAGCCAAGATCAGGCAGCTTCTGATCGAGGAGCGGATCGAAGTCACACCGGACTCTCCGATCTTCATGCACTGCGCACTCTGCGGGGCGGACATCCGCTCGGGCATGTACTGCAGTGCGTGTGCCACGAAGGTCAAGCAGGATGAGATACATGTTGCCAAGGTAGTCAGGGAAAAACAGCGGAAAATGGGCTATGCATCCGATTATGGCAAGGATGCGAAAGGAAGGAGACGGTTCGAGAGACAATAACGCAATATCTAGTGAATCGGATGCGTAAAATCAACAACATATGGTTGACATAAACAAACTATCGTTGTAAGATAGTGATATTAAAGGGGTCTTTTGTTTTTCATATATTGAAGGGGGAATCGGTATATGAATTTTGCACCACTAAGTGGGAGAGTGCCGTCTGAGGGGAGATGGCATTGCAGAGTGTGTGTATTTCTGCTCTTTTTGATCTGCACACTCGCATTTTGTGGTCAGGATGTATTCGCCGCAACGGCGAACAAGGGAAGTGTCAAATGCAGAAGCGGGATTGTCCGCGAGAAGGCATCATCTTCCGCAGCGTGCGTCTTTTGTGTGAAACAGGGAGAAGACGTGCTGATCTTATCGGAAGAAGACGGCAAGGACGGAAAGAAATGGTATAAGATCCGCGTACAGGACAAGTCAGGTTACATCCGGTCCGATCTGGTAACAAAATCCAAGGAAACGGTTACAATCAAAACGGAAGAGAGCGCAGCGCCTGCAGAGGAGGCGGAACCTGCGCAGGAGACACAGGAAGCGCAGACTGTGGCCGGCACGCAGGGAATGCAGCTTGGCAAAGTCAAGGGAAGCGGGGTCAACGTCCGCACGCAGCCGGTAGACGGCAAAGTCGTAAGCCGCGTAACGACCGGGGACAGCGTGACCGTGAAAAGCAGCATGCAGGGTAGTGACAACAATACCTGGTATGCGATATCATTTGTTCAGAATAAAGAAGCGCTGACCGGCTATATCCGGTCGGATTTTGTAGAAGGCGTAAGCCCGGTCGCAGAGCCCGCGCAGGCAGAGGCACCGGTTACGACCGAAGTGAATTCCAATCAGGGTTTCATCAGGGGCACCGGCGTCCGTATCCGTGATAAGGAGGTAGGTGGCGCTGTTGTGGTACAATTAAATACGGGACATGAACTGACGATCCTGGATGAAGTCAAGGCGAGCGACAATTATACCTGGTACAAAGTCAGCTTCACCTATATGGGGGCTGCGAAGGAAGGGTTCGTCCGTTCCGATCTGGTCACACGCACGGCCGTGTCGGCACAGAATGTCCCAAAGGCTGATGCGGCATTTGAAAACGTGATCGCGCAGATGCCGGAGAGTTATAAGAACAACCTCCGCATCCTGCATGCCAAGTATCCGAACTGGAAGATCGTTCCGGTCAATACCGGCTTGAAATGGGAAGATGTCGTGAACGCGGAATGTGCGATCGGAAAGAACTTAACCGCGATCTCCTCGATCCCCTCCTGGAAGTCGACGGACCCGAGAGCCTATAACAGTGAACGCGACCAGTGGTACGGCTTTGACGGGGGTGCATGGGCATCCGCTTCACCCGCGATCATCAAATACTATCTCGATCCCAGGAATTTTCTGGATGACACCGGCATCTTTCAGTTTGAGACGCTGGAGTATCATGATTACCAGAACGAATCGGGAGCGGCCAATATTCTGGCCGGTTCTTTTATGAGCGGCTCTTATGCGGATACCGACGGCGTGACAAGATCCTATGCCACAACGTTTACGGAGGCCGGCAGAGCAAACGGGATCAGCCCTTATCATCTGGCATCCAGATGCCTGCAGGAGCAGGGGGTCTACGGAAACAGCGAATGCGTCAAAGGCAATGTGTCAGGGTATGAAAACCTGTTTAACTTTTTCAATATCGGTGCCTATGCGGCAAACGGGCTGACAGCTCCCATGAACGGGCTGATCTATGCATCCGGATCGGATGAGAATTATATGCGGCCCTGGAATTCGAGATACCGTTCCATCATGGGTGCCGCAAAATATGTCAGCGAACGGTATGTCAAATGCGGACAGAACACGCTCTACTTCCAGAAGTTCAATGTGGTCAACGCCGCAAACGGGATCTATGCACACCAGTATATGAGCAACATCTGTGCGGCAAGCACGGAAGGAACCCGTTTAAAGAGAGCCTATACCGATCTGAATACGACCCTGGAATTTCGGATCCCGTATTACACGGATATGCCGGAATCGCCCTGCCAGAAGCCGACTTCGGAATCCAACCCGAACTGCGAACTGGCAAGCTTAAGCGTGGAAGGCTATCAGCTGCTTCCCGCATTTTCCGGAAACAACGAGTACTATTCTCTGACTGTTGATAAAGGCGTCACGAGCGTTACGATCAAGGCAACACCCTTAAGCCAGTACGCAAGTGTCGGTGGAACCGGAACGGTTCCCGTTTATATCGGAACAAACGTATATCTGGTTGTGTGCAAAGCACAGAACGGAACAACGAAAACATATAAACTGACAATCGTACAGAAGTAAACGGATGATTGGAAAGGAGTTCTATATGAATCTGAATAAAAGCGGCCGGCGCATGATCAGCAAGCTGATCACACTCATGCTTGTCCTGACACTGACCGGCGTGCTGTATGTCCTCCCGGTATTTGCGGAAGGAAGCATTACGATCACGGCAGAGCCGACGGAAGCAGTCGTGGGAGACGTGATAACGGTTTCCTATACGGCCGAGAATCCGGCGGATGCCGCGGAAGCACCGCAGATCGGCATCAGCTTCGATCCCAACAGGCTTTCCTTTGTGGACTGTGATGTTGCTTACGGCGGCGGGGACGGCGGTCTGCTGCAGCTCTCCGACTTATCGGCAAACATTACGTTTTCCGTTTTATCCGGCGGCATGGCGGAAGTCAGCGCATCCGCGATCTTTGACGGAAACGGCGCAGAACCCGCAACTTCCTCGGTAACGATCAGTGTGGAGGGAGAGGATACGGCAGCGGCGATGAGCGGCATGGGCGAGAGCTTAACGGGCGTGGAACCCGGCACCATCGTATCCACGGACGGCAGCAAACTCATCTCAACGGTCTTTGCGGATGAATACATGCCCGCACTGTTCCATAAGACGACAACAACCTATGAAGGACAGACCGTGGAAGCGGCTTCCTTTGATATGGCAGACCTGACACTGCTCTATGTAACGGACAATACGGGAGAGAACGGAAACTTCAATATCTATGATCCCGCAACCGGATCGCTTCAGGATTTCAAGATGATCCAGGGCATTGAAAATCGTTACATCATCATCATGAATGCACCGGAATCGGTACAGGCACCAAACGGATTCACCAAAGCCGCCCTGCAGTGGGACGGCTTGACGCTGGAAGCTTATGCGGTCAACGCAGTGGATTCCACGGTGATCACGGACGTGCCCCCGACGGATTTCTTCCTTTTATATGCCATGAGTTCGGAAGGCATCTCCGGCTGGTATCTGTATGACCAGGTCGGCGGTACCTACCAGAGATATCTGCCGATCGTGAATGAAAGCGCCGTGACTACGGAAGAAGAGGGCGGCTTCTTAAGCTCGATCTTTGGAGAAAAGGGCGATAGCGACGGCAAGGATTATCAGGCGGTTGCATTCCGCAGACTGATCATCATCGGTGTCATGGCGGTTGTCATGATCGTGATGTTTATCTTCTTATTGAACTTCTTCTTAAAGCTGCGTGATTATCAGAGCTATGATTATATCGACGAGGACGAAGAGGACGAACCGCAGAGAACGCCTGCGCGTCGCGAGCCTTCCGTTGAGGAGACGAGCAGGATCCGTGCAAGCGAGCTGGCCAGGATGGAAATGGGTGAGACCTTCGAGCCGGTTGATTTTGACAAGCTTGTGAATGACCCGCATCCGGAAGCAAAGGGCCATACGGCAACCGTGAAATCGGTGACGACACCGGCAGATGCGGCAGCAAAGCTTGGCGCTGCGACAACGCAGACGGCAGGAAAATCAGCCCCGACCGTTGTTCCGGTTCAGGCAACGGGAGCGCCCGTCGCACCGGCAAATGCAGCAACTGCACAACCGCATCCGGCACAGTCCGGTACACCGCTTAATGCGGCCTCCGTCAGCGATTTCGTAAAACCGGTACAGGCAGCAAATGAAGCACCGGCAAATGCACCGAAACCGGAATTCCATGATGACTACGAGGATGACGATGACGGCGGCCTGTTCTCGAGAAAGAGCCGGGAAGAAAAGAAGAAAGAAAAGAAACGCAAAAAGGCAATGGACTTCGATGAACCCGAAAGCATCGACTGGGCTTCGTTAGAAGGCACCATTAAGGATAATGATGACAGAAGGCCGAAAGGCGGCGAGTCACCGTACAGTAAGATGGGACAGAGAGCGGCAGCGTCCGCTCAGCCGGCAGCACCTCAGCCGGCAGCACCGGCAGCAGGCGTGGCAGCAACAGCAGCGGCCGGAGCAACAGCAGCGGCCGGAGCAACAGTAGCGGCTGGAGCAAATGCAACAGTAGCGGCTGGAGCAAATGCAGCAGGAGGCGTGACACAGGCAATTCCGAAACCGGCAGTTGCAAATGTGGCACCGGCGGCAGCGCAGCCCGTGAAGCCGGCAGCTCCGGCAAATGCAGCACCGCAGCAGGCGAATCCGCCGAAACAGGCAGCAACCCCGCCTGCAGTGGAAAAAGCCAAAGTCGATATCCCGACCGAGATTCCAAAGCCCGATACAAGCAAGGCTGTGAAACCGGCATCCCAGATCCACAAGGAAACGGTTCCGCAGCAGGAGAGCGGTTACTGGCAGCAGAGCTCGACGCAGCAGTATGCGCAGGCGCCTTATGAACAGGACCGCGTACAGCAGAATACCGCAAACCTGCAGAACACGGCGAACCTGCAGAATACGGCGAACCTGCAGAATACCGGAAGTATTCAGGGATATGACCAATACGGTCAATATGGCCAGGGCTATGGCAACCAGGGTTACGATCCCTACAGCCAGGGCTACAATGGATATGACCCTTACAGCCAGGGTTATGCGCAGCAGGGATATGATCCCTACAACCAGGGTTACGGACAGAACTACGGCGGCTATAACCAGGGTTACAACGGATACGACCCGTATAATCAGGGCTATCCGCAGGGATATGACCAGTACGGTCAATACAACCAGGGCTACAACCCTTACGGACAGAATCCGTACAATACACAGAACATCGATCTGGATGATGACTTTGAATTCGAGTTCATAGACATCAACAGACCTTAAGGAGAAACAGATGCCGGGATATACCCTTAAAGCCGAAAAGGCGCTGAAGCTCGCTTCCGCCTTTTCCAGGGATTTGGGACACGGGTACGTCGGAACGGAACACATCCTCTTGGGACTCATCGAAGAGGGCACCGGAGTCGCGGCCAGTGTGCTGATGGAAAATGACGTGGACCGGTCCAAGGTTTTGGACCTGATCAAAGAACAGATCGCGCCGCCTTCTTCCGTCTCGCTCAAGGAGCGCGACGGCTACAGTCCCAAGGCGGAACAGATCTTACGAAACAGTATAACGGAAGCGGAACGATTCAAAGCAAGCCAGATTGGAACAGAGCATATCCTTCTGGCTTTGCTTCGTGATGTGGATAATTTGGCTGTGCGCCTTTTGAACACGCTTTCCGTGAATCCGCAGAAGATTTACGTGGACATCCTGATGGCCATGGGAGAGGATCCGAAAGCCTATAAGGAAGAGATCCAGCAGCTTCGGGGTGTTCATACGGCGGAGCAGCAGGATCTGCTGATCGACAAGTACAGCAGGGACTTAACGGCACTTGCGGAAGAAGGGAAGCTCGATCCCGTCATCGGCAGGGAAGCGGAGATTGATAGGATCATCCAGACCTTATCCCGCAGGACCAAGAACAATCCGTGTCTGGTCGGGGAACCGGGCGTCGGCAAAACGGCGATCGTGGAAGGCCTGGCAGCAAGGATCGCAAGCGGTGCGGTTCCCGAAACCGTGCAGAACAAGCGTGTCCTGACGCTGGACCTGTCCGGGATGGTTGCCGGTACCAAATACCGCGGTGAATTTGAAGAGCGCATCAAACGCATCATCTCCGAAGTCATTTCGCAGGGCAATATCTTATTGTTCTTAGATGAGCTGCATACCCTGATCGGGGCCGGCGGCGCGGAAGGCTCGATCGATGCTTCCAATATCTTAAAGCCGTCGCTTGCAAGAGGCGAGATCCAGCTGATCGGTGCAACGACGCATGAGGAATACCGCAAATACGTGCAGAAGGATGCAGCACTGGAGCGGCGTTTCCAGCCGATCGACGTGGCGGAACCGGATGAGGAGACGGCGATCAAGATCTTATCCGGGATCAAGTCACACTACGAAGCGCATCACCGCGTTACCATCACGGACGCTGCGGTGAAGGCGGCGGTACAGATGTCGACCCGCTACATCAGCGAACGCTTCCTGCCGGATAAAGCGATCGACCTGATGGATGAGGCCGCATCCAAGGCAAAGCTTACAGCGCTCAAGGTACCGAAAGGTTTAACGGAGTTAGAAGAGCAGCTGCATGATTTTGACGCCAAAAGGGAAGAACTGCTGCGTAACGGCGACCTTGCGGGACTTGCCGTACTGCGCACGGAGCAGGATCAGGCAGAGAAGCAATATCAGCGCAAGAAAAAGCGCTTTATGAAAAATCGCGAAAATACGGAAACGGTCGTGGACGAAGAGCAGATCGCGATCGCGGTTTCCGAGTGGACGAAGATCCCGGTCAGCAAGCTCAAAGAGGCGGAATCCGCCAAGCTGCTGCGCCTGGAAAAAGAATTGAAGAAGCACGTGATCGGACAGGAGGAAGCGGTCAGCGCCCTCTCCAGAGCGATCAAACGCGGCAGGGTTGGTCTTAAGGAGAAGAACCGTCCGATCGGTTCGTTCCTGTTTTTGGGTCCTACGGGTGTCGGCAAGACCGAACTGTCAAAGACCTTAAGCAACGTGCTTTTCGGATCCGAAAACGCGCTGATCCGCGTGGACATGTCGGAATACATGGAGGCGCATACCGTATCGAAGATGATCGGCAGCCCGCCGGGATATGTCGGCTTTGGCGACGGCGGCCAGCTGTCGGAAAAGGTACGGCGCAATCCCTATTCGGTCGTGCTGTTTGATGAGATTGAAAAAGCGCATCCGGATGTCTTCAACATCCTCCTGCAGGTTCTGGATGACGGACACATCACGGACTCCATGGGACGCAAGGTCAGCTTCAAGAACTGCGTGATCATCATGACCAGCAACGCCGGTGCAAACCGCATCATCGACCCCAAGAAGCTCGGCTTTGCGGCAGTCGAAAACGAGAAGGTGGACTACGACCGCATGAAGGACGGCGTCATGGAAGAAGTGAAACGGATCTTCCGCCCGGAATTCATCAACAGGATCGATGAGATCATCGTCTTCAGAACTTTGAATGATAACGATCTGAAAAAGATCGTGACGCTGCAGACGAAGGATCTGATCAGGCGCGCCAAAGAAGAAATGGGCATTACGCTGACCGTTACGGAAGGTGCCAAGGCGTTTATCGTGAAGAAAGGCAACGACAAGAAGTTCGGCGCCCGTCCGATCCGCCGCGCGATCCAGACCACGCTCGAAGACCTGCTTGCAGAACAGATCCTGGAAGGCACGGTCAAAGAGGGTGACTGCGTGGAAGCGCGTCTTGTGACGCACAACAAAAAGAGTCAGATCGAGATCGTGAAACATACAAAAAAAGCATCAAGACCATAAGGAGGTTAAGCATGGCAGCAAAGGAACTGATCTTTGAGAACGGTGGAAAACTGAGTTTCGGAGATTTTACACTTCCGGAAAAAGCAAAGCTCGACGGCTTTTCATTTGCGGGCAATCTCTACAAAGTCAAAACCTTCAGGGAACTGACCAAGCTCGAGCGCGACGAGATGTTCGTGTATGAGAGCGAGCCGGGAACCGACGTGAGTGATTTTGAACAGAAGAAAGACGGCTTAAGCTTTTCGGTCACGGGAGAAGAGGATGCGATGATCACCGTGGGCCTGAAAGAAGATACGATGTACGAAGTGTTTGAAAACGGCGCAAGTGCCGGTCAGATGAAGACGAACCTTGGCGGCAAGCTGAGCCTGACCCTCTCTTTAACGCCGGATCAGAAGACAGCGGTAGAGATCAAAGAAGTTTAATATATGGCAAAAGAAAAAACGACGGCGTTCTTTTGCAGCGAATGCGGAAATGAGTTTTCCAAGTGGATGGGACAGTGTCCCGCCTGCAAGTCCTGGAATACGCTCGTGGAAGAGCCGGTCGGACCGAAGAAGGCAAAATCACACGCGCAGGGTTCCGGCTTACAAAGCGGCAAGGCACCCGTGACACTCAAGGAGATCGACTTAAACGCGCAGGATGTGATCGGGACCGGGATGGGAGAACTGGACCGCGTGCTTGGCGGCGGGATCGTACCGGGCGCTTTGGTCCTTGTCGGCGGTGACCCGGGCATCGGAAAATCCACGCTCCTGCTGCAGATGTGCCGTAATTTATGCAACAGCGATAAAAAGGTCCTCTATGTTTCCGGGGAAGAGTCTCTTACGCAGATCAAGATGCGCGCGGAGCGCCTCGGGGATTTTAAAGATGCGCTCTCCCTTTACTGCGAGACAGATCTTGCCGATATCGAAGCGACCATCCGGAAGATGAAGCCAGAAGTGGTGATCATCGATTCGATCCAGACGATGTATACGCAGGAGATCACATCGGCACCGGGCTCGGTCTCACAGGTCCGGGAAGCCTGTGCGATCCTTTTGCATCTGGCAAAGAGCCTGCCGGTTTCCGTATTCATCGTCGGTCACGTGACCAAGGAAGGCACGGTCGCGGGACCGAGAGTCTTAGAGCACATGGTCGATACCGTGCTCTATCTCGAAGGCGACCGCTACAATGCATACAGGATCTTAAGGGGTGTGAAAAACCGTTTCGGATCCACCGGCGAGATCGGTGTGTTTGAAATGTGTCAGGACGGGATGCGCGAAGTGGTCAATCCGTCCGAATATATGTTATCGGGCCGCCCGGCGGGTGCATCGGGATCCGTCAGCATCTGTACGATGGAGGGCAGCAGGCCGTTTCTCATCGAGATCCAGGCGCTCGTGTGCCGTACCGCATTCGGGATGCCCAGGCGCCAGGTAACGGGGATCGATTACAACCGCGTGAACCTGTTGATGGCGGTATTGGAAAAACGCATGGGACTGAAGACCGGCGACTGCGACGCTTACGTGAACGTGGCCGGCGGCATGAAACTGCAGGAGCGGGCAGCAGACCTCGGGGTCTGCCTTGCGATCGTATCCTGTTACGAAGACATCGCGATCGATGAATCCGTCGTTGTCTTCGGCGAGGTGGGACTAAGCGGCGAGGTCCGTTCCGTCGGCAATGTGTCCGGCAGGATAGCGGAAGCGGGACGCCTTGGCTTTACCACCTGCATTCTTCCAAAGAGTGCCTTAAAACAATTAAAAGGGGAAACCAGATTGAATCTGGTCGGGGTGGAAACCCTGACGGAGGCAATACAGTATATCCGTAAAAATCAAAGAAAAGCAGAGGATTAAAGCAGTGGTCAGACGTATCTATGTCGAGAAAAAACCGGCCTTTGCCACAAAAGGCGAAACACTCCTGTCGGAGATCAAAAGTTATCTGGGAATCACGGGCATCACGAAGGTGCGCGAACTGATCCGTTATGATGTGGAAAACATTTCGGAGGAAGTCTTTAAAGAAGCCTGTAACTGCGTCTTTTCGGAACCGCCCGTAGACCTGCTCTATGAAGAGGATTTTACGCGGGAGGCAGATGACCTTGTCTTCTCCGTGGAATACTTACCCGGTCAGTTTGACCAGAGAGCGGACTCGGCGATGCAGTGCGTACGGTTCTTAAACGAGAACGAAGACCCGATCATCCAGACAGCGATCACCTACTGCTTAAGCGGTACCGTTACGGAGGAAGAACTCGGAAAGATCAAAGCCTACTGCATCAACCCGGTGGATTCGAGGGAAACCTCCTTAAAGAAACCGGAAACCTTAAAGCAGGAATTTGCCGATCCTGCAGATGTTTCGATCATGGAAAACTTCTGCTCCATGGACGAAAAAGATTTCAGGGCGCTCTACGATTCGCTGGGGCTTGCCATGACCTACAAGGATTTCCTGCACATTAGGAAATACTTTACGGAAGAAGAAAAACGCGACCCGTCCATGACGGAGATCAGGGTCCTGGATACCTACTGGTCGGATCACTGCAGACATACCACGTTTTCAACGGAACTGAAAGAAGTGACTTTTGCGCAGGGCTACTATGAAAAGCCGATCCGTGATAGTTATGAGAAATATCTGAAGACGCATCAGGAAGTCTTTGCGGGGCGGAGCGACAAATTTGTCTGCTTAATGGACCTTGCACTGATGGCGATGCGGAAGCTGAAAAAAGAGGGATACTTAAACGATCAGGAGGAATCCGATGAGATCAATGCCTGCTCCATCGTGGTGCCGGTTGAAATCGATGGAAAAACGGAGGAATGGCTGATCAGTTTCAAGAACGAAACGCACAACCATCCGACCGAGATCGAGCCTTTCGGTGGCGCGGCAACCTGTCTTGGCGGTGCGATCCGCGATCCCTTATCCGGCAGATCCTATGTCTATCAGGCGATGCGCGTGACCGGTGCGGCCGATCCGACGCTTCCGTTATCGGAGACCTTAAAAGGAAAATTATCCCAGAAGAAGCTGGTCAGGGGTGCGGCTGCAGGCTATTCGTCCTACGGCAACCAGATCGGGCTTGCAACGGGCTATGTCAAAGAGATCTACCATCCCGATTACGTTGCAAAACGTATGGAGATCGGTGCGGTCATGGGCGCGGCACCCAGAAAGAACGTGATCCGCGAAACCTCGGACCCGGGCGATGTGATCATTTTGCTTGGCGGCAGAACGGGAAGAGACGGGTGCGGCGGTGCGACCGGATCTTCCAAGGTGCATACCGAGCAGTCGATTGAGACCTGCGGTGCGGAAGTGCAGAAAGGGAATGCGCCGACCGAGCGCAAACTGCAGAGACTGTTCCGCAGAAGCGAAGTATCGAAACTCATCCGCAAATGTAACGACTTCGGTGCCGGCGGTGTTTCCGTTGCGATCGGGGAACTGGCGGACGGCCTGATCATCGATCTGGATCAGGTGCCGAAGAAGTATGCAGGCTTAGACGGCACGGAGCTTGCGATCTCCGAATCCCAGGAGCGTATGGCGGTCGTTCTCGATCCGAAGGATGTGGATGAATTCTTGGGCTATGCGGCAGAGGAAAACTTAGAGGCCGTAAAAGTCGCAACGGTAACCGAAGAACCCAGACTGAAAATGAGCTGGAGAGGCAAGACGATCGTGGATCTCTCCAGGGCATTCTTAAATACGAACGGTGCGCATCAGGAATGTGCGGTCAGTGTGGACATTCCGGATGAGAGCGCAGACTTCTTTAAGCACTGCAAGGTGGAAGCGGTGGCAAAATCACTGGAAGCGGGGGATCTAAGATCCGCATGGCTTGCTTCGCTTTCCGACCTCAACGCTTGCTCGCAAAAAGGCCTTGTGGAAATGTTTGACTCGAGTATCGGCGCGGCTTCTACGCTCATGCCTTACGGCGGCAAATACCAGCTGACCGAGACGCAGACGATGGTTGCAAAACTGCCGGTCGATCAGGGCAAGTGCGATACCGTGACGATGATGAGTTACGGGTTTGATCCTTATCTGTCCAGCTGGAGCCCGTATCACGGCGCCGTTTATGCAGTCCTGGAATCCATGGCCAGGATCGTTGCATCGGGCGGTGATCATACGAAGATCCGGTTTACCTTCCAGGAATATTTCCGCAGGATGAGTGAAGACCCCGCGCGCTGGAGCCAGCCGTTTGCGGCGCTGCTCGGTGCGTTTGAAGCACAGATGCGTTTCAAGCTTCCTTCGATCGGCGGCAAGGATTCCATGTCCGGATCGTTTAATGAGATCGATGTTCCGCCGACTCTCGTCAGCTTTGCGGTTGATGTTGCAACCGTACAGGATGTGATCACACCGGAACTGAAAAATGCCGGAGACAAACTGGTGTTGATGAAGCTTCCGAAAGACGCATATGACCTGCCGGATTATGAAACGGTGGCTGCTGATCTTGCCGCGTTCCACGCGGATGCGAAGAAGGGCCTGATCAAAGCCGCTTATGCGGTCGATGCTTCGGGCGTGATCCCGGCGATCAGCAAGATGGCATTCGGTAATGTTCTGGGTGTAAAGATCGATGAGAATGTCGACCTGAAAGACCTGTTCATGCCGGTTATCGGATCGGTCGTTGCCGAAGTAAAAGAAGGAGATTTAGCACGCTTAACCTTCCCGTATGAAGTGATCGGTACCATCGAGGATGAACCGACATTTGTATACCGGGAGATGCACTTACCGCTGCATGAAGCACTGACGGCATGGAAGGCACCGCTTGAAAAAGTCTTCCCGAGCCGCGCGACCAATGACATCACGCCGGTGGAGAGTAAACTTTACAAGGCACCCACCGTGCATGTATGTAAGAATAAAGTTGCAAAACCGAACGTGTTCATTCCGGTCTTCCCCGGAACGAACTGTGAATATGACAGTGCGAAGGCCTTTGAGAAGGCCGGTGCGAAGGTTACGTGCAGGGTATTTACGAACCGGAGCGCACAGGATATCCGCGATTCGGTGGAAGCCTATGCGAAGGATATGAAAAATTCTCAGATCGTGATGTTCCCGGGCGGCTTTTCCGCGGGTGATGAGCCGGACGGCTCCGCAAAATTCTTTGCGACCGCATACCGGAATGCGGCCCTGCGGGAGGCGGTCGAAGACCTGCTTTCCCGTGACGGTCTGGTACTCGGGATCTGTAACGGATTCCAGGCACTGATCAAGCTGGGACTCATCACATCCGGCAAGATCACGGGTCAGGATGCATCTTCACCGACCCTGACATTTAACACGATCAACCGCCACGTATCCAAGATGGTCTATACGAAGGTCGTATCCAACCTGTCTCCGTGGCTTGCCAAAGCAACACTCGGTGAGACCTACGTCATCCCCGCATCCCACGGCGAAGGACGTTTTGTCGCAAACGACGAGTGGCTGAAGAAGCTTGCCGAAAACGGCCAGATCGCAACGCAGTATGTTGATCCGGAAGGAAACTGCAGCATGGACGAAGAATGGAATGTCAACGGTTCCTTTATGGCGATCGAAGGCGTGACCTCGCCTGACGGACGGATATTTGGTAAAATGGGACATGCAGAGAGGATCGGCGACGGCGTTGCCATGAATATCACCGGCAATCAGGATATGCAGATCTTCGAATCGGGTGTATCATATTTTAAGTAAGAGGACCGGCAGAGGGAAATAAGATGCCCAAGCAAGAGCGCAGACGCGACTACAGCTTACAATGGAATAAGAATACAACGGTGCTGTTATCCATAGCGACACTGCTGCTTATGATCTGCCTGGTGATCTGCAGCGTGCATGTTTACCGCGTACTGAATACCTACCGGAATTTCGTGGATTCTTCGATCGTGGGGCAGACCGGATTGGATGCGGAACTGGTCACATCGAACTTATCTTCCAACATCAACGTCATCCGTTCCATGGCTGAACAACTCCAGCAGAATGAAAACTATGAGATGGACGAGGCGTCGATCTACAAACTGCTGCTGGGCGTGCGCAACAAATCGAACCTCGACAGGGTGGTCCTGATGCTGAAGGACGGTACCACCTATTCCTCCGAGCGTTATTCGACCATGTCGGGTCTTGAGGACCTGATCCCACTGGCCAGCACGGACGGTTCGGTTGTCGTTGCAAAGACCTATTTTGATTTTGGCGACGGGATGGCTTCTTACTGTATCATGCTCCCCGTCATTCACAAAGGGATCATACAGGGGTATCTGTTCGGCTTAAGTTCCACGATGGATCTGCTTGCCGGAACCGAAACGGACAGCTATTCGCAGATCGCAAGATCCTACGTCATTAACGAAAAAGGAACGATCATGGCCGTCAGCAATTCCGATGTCATGTTCGTGCTGCAGAATGATGATTTTTACACGGACGTTCTGAAAGACTTATCCGCGGAAGAAGACCGTGACATGATGGAAGAGTCGCTGCGTAAATCCTTCGCCACGGATCATGCTTCTTATCTGACGTTCAAGGCCAAAAACGATGACTGGAAGCTTTTCTATGCACCGATCGAGGGACAGAAGGGCTGGACCTATATCAACGTGGTCAAGGAGAGTGCGGTGGATGCCCTGCTCCTTGAGATCAAGGTGGAGTCTTATATCGCAGTCTTTGCTGTCATCCTGCTGATGCTCACGCTGACGTTCATTGTCAGCCGCTTTGTCATGAGCGAGCAGCGGGAAATGTTAAAGCTTGCATTCGAGGACAGCCTCACACAGGCTCCGAACGAGCGCTATTTCTTAACACATGCGGCAAAACTTCTGAAGGATTATCCTGACATCGCCTACCGCGTGATCAGTTTCGATATCCAGAATTTCCGTTACCTGAATGAGTCCTACGGACATATGAAAGCCGACGATCTGCTTCGCATCATCGTGAAGCAGGCGGAAAAAGAATTCAGTGTGCGTGAAACCTACGCCAGGATCGGAGCGGACCGTTTCGTGGCCCTCCTCGTGGATGACGGCCGTACGAACGAGCGCATCATGCATATGGAAGAGCGCATCGCCAAAGCCGCGAGCGAAGAGATGATCAACTACCCGATCAAGATGAAATGCGGGTTCTACGAAGTCACGGATCGCAAAGAGAACATTGCGGCCATGATCGATAAAGCAAACCTTGCCAGAAAGTCGGTTCCTTCGCAGGGCAAAGAACTGATCGCCGTCTACGAAGACAGCCTGATGGAAGAAACAAGGCGGAGAGAGTTTATCGAATCCAAGATGGAGATGGCCCTGATCGCCGGCGAATTCGTGCCTTATCTGCAGCCCAAGTGGGATATGAAAAACGACCATATCATCGCGGCGGAAGCACTGGTTCGGTGGAAACAGGGGAACGGAGAACTCATCCCGCCGAATGACTTTATCTCGATCTTTGAAACGAACGGCTTCATTGAAAAGATTGATTTTTACATGCTTGAAGAAATCTGTAAATACCTGCGCAAAATGCTGGATGAGGGGCGGGAAGTCTACCCGATCTCCGTCAACCAGTCGCGCTACCTCCTGCATGATCCGAGCTACACGATGAACGTGCAGCAGGTATTGTTAAAATACAAGATCCCCAAGAGTTTAATCGAGCTCGAACTTACGGAGACCGTGTTCTTCCAGGAGAGGGAGCGTATGATCGAGGTCATGGAGGAATTGAAACGCATGAACATGGACCTGTCGATCGACGATTTCGGATCCGGTTTCTCCTCGCTGAATCTGTTGCGTGATATGCCGTTTGATGTCTTAAAGATCGACCGTGGATTCTTAAATGAGACGAACGCCAGCGAGACCGGAAAATTCATCCTGAAGAAGATCGTGGAAATGGCGGACGGCCTTGGCGTGCGCGTCATCTGCGAAGGCGTTGAGACCAGGGAACAGGCCGAGATGCTCATGGAGATCGGCTGCAACTATGCACAGGGTTATCTCTACAGCAGGCCCATCGCCATGGAAGAGTTTATTGAGAAATACAATACCATCGTATCATGAATGCCAACCAGCGAATGGAAGAGATCATAGAGGAACACCGCAAATTAAAGGAGCGACCGTCGCTCCTTTTGCATGCCTGCTGCGCGCCGTGTGCGAGCACATGCCTGATGCGGACGATGCATGATTTTGCCGTAACGGTGTTCTACTATAATCCGAACATCACAAATGCAGAGGAATACGGGAAACGGGTCGCGGAGATCAAGCGGCTGATCGCGCTGCTGCAGGAAGAATACGGCGCAGACATCGGATTTCTTGAGGGTGCTTACGAGCCGGAGCGGTTTTACGAGATGGCGCGCGGGATGGAAAATATGCCGGAAGGCGGCGGGCGCTGCTTTGCCTGCTATGAACTGAGGCTTTCGGAAACCGCAAGGGTTGCGGATGAGACGGGCGCAGACTATTTTGCGACAACACTGACGCTAAGCCCGCTTAAAAATGCGGATAAGCTGAATGAGATTGGTTCGCGTTGTACGTCGCCAAACGGAGCTTTATATCTGCCATCGGATTTTAAGAAAAAGGACGGCTACAAACTGTCCATTGAACTCTCTGAAAAATACGGGCTCTACAGACAGAATTACTGCGGGTGTGATTTTTCCAAACGCACGGAAGAATGAGC
>JAFYDQ010000159.1 GCA_017544705.1 Lachnospiraceae bacterium
ATCCATGTATTTGTAGATCTGCATGGAATCGGCAGAGATGATCTCCGCATTGATCCGCGTGGCAAGTTTAAGGGATAAGTCTGTTTTTCCTACGGCTGTCGGGCCGGTGAGTATGATAAGTCTCGGTTTATCCATCAGACGATCCTCTTAAACTTTTTCTCCAGATCCGTTTTGGAAAAGGAAATGATAACAGGCCGGCCGTGCGGGCAATTATACGGATTTTCCAATGATAACAATTCCCTGATCAGTGTTTCAGCCTCTGCAGGTGAGAGTTTTTTTCCGGCTTTTACGGCACCTTTACAGGAAACGGTTGCCAGATGCGCCAGGATCGATTCCATATCGGCACTCGTTCTGATCTCGGAAAGAATATCCAAAAGTTCTTTCAGATAATCCGTTTCCGAAAGACCGTATAATTCGGTTGGGACAGAGCGGATCGCATATTCGTTTCCGCCGAAATGTTCTATTTCAAATCCGGCTTTGATAAACTGGTCCTGATATTTCAGGTATGTATCTGCTTCCGGAACGCTGAATGATATGATGATCGGCGGGTTCAGAAGCTGTGAATCGTTTCGGTTTTCCCGGTATTGCCTGACCAGACGTTCGTAACGGATCTTCTCATGTGCAGCATGCTGGTCGATCAGAAACAGTTTTTCGTCATATTCCACAAGCAGATAGGTGTCAAATATCTGTCCGATCAGACGATGGGATTTTCTTGCTTCTTCGCTTAAGAATGAGATCTGTTCGGCTTGCATGAATTCCTGCTTAGCGGGTTTTTCCGGCATGGATATCCGGTAAGGATTTTCTTCGGAAGCCTGTAATGCTGCTATATGTTCGCGTTCAAACGGCTCCGGAATGATCATTGCCGGCTGTATGGAACGGACCGGGGGTTCCTCCGCTTCCGTCTCTTCCGGGATCAGTTCCGTATTTTGGAGAGCATATTTTACGGCTTCCGTTACAGCCGTATATACCGCTTCTGCCTGCAGAAAACGGATTTCCAGTTTTGCCGGATGCACATTGACATCCAGAAATTCGCCGGGGATGTTAAGATACAAAATTGCATAAGGATACTTATGCATCATCAGATAGGATTTGTAAGCTTCATCCAAAGCCTTGTTCAATATCGTGCTGCTGATACAGCGTCCGTTAACGAAAAACAATTCATAATGATGATTGCTTCTGGACAATTCCGGTTTTCCGACATAACCGGATACGGAAATATTCTCACGTTCAAGGTTAACTTGCAGCATCCGGTCGAAAACGTCCTTCCCGTAAAGCTTAAAGATCACGTTCCGGATTTCATTGTCTCCGTTGGTTTGCAGTTTAACCGAACCGTTTGAGATAAACTTGAATGCGATTTCCGGATGTGATAGCATCATTTGCTCCATCAGGGCGGAAATATAGGAACTTTCCGTCATCGCGGTTTTCAGGAATTTTCGCCGTGCAGGGATATTATGAAATAGATTTTTGACAAGGATCGTCGTCCCGTCAGGAACACCGGCATCTTCGAAAACCAGTTCCCTGCCGCCGTCGATCACATAACGGGTTCCACAGATGTCTGTATTTGTTTTGGTCATCAGTTCGACTCTGGAAACGCCTGCGATCGATGAGAGGGCTTCTCCGCGGAAACCGAGACTGGATACACTGATCAGATCGTCAATGTTGCTGATCTTGCTGGTGGCATGGCGCATAAAAGCTGTTTTGATATCTTCCCTTGCGATCCCGGTCCCGTTGTCGGTAACACGGATATAATCGATCCCGCCGTTTTTGATCTCTACCGTGATCTGATCACTGCCGGCATCGATCGCATTTTCCATTAATTCTTTTACAACGGATCTCGGCCGTTCCACAACTTCGCCTGCAGCGATCTTATCGATCGTCAGTTTGTCTAATACATGAATCTTGGACATATTACCACCTGTTTTTCAATTTGCTCTGGTACAACGACAGTGTGTTTAGAGCATCCATTGGTGTCATTCTGTCTATATCGAGCTTTAAGATCTCGTCACAGATGTCA
Source organism: Lachnospiraceae bacterium (assembly GCA_017544705.1). Classification (GTDB taxonomy): domain Bacteria; phylum Bacillota; class Clostridia; order Lachnospirales; family Lachnospiraceae; genus UBA2868. The sequence continues at coordinate 2,015 of JAFYDQ010000159.1, forward strand.
TCTTCACTGACCGTATCAAATAATGACATTTGATTGAGATCGACTTCATCAGCCTTTTTGCAACTTTCTTCTCCTGCGATCATCTGTATGGATCTTGCGATATCGTTTTTTCCAAGCTGTGTAACGAGTTCTTTTGCGCGCTCGATGACGATATCTGGAACGCCGGCAAGTTTGGCGACCTGAATACCGTAACTCTTATCCGCACCGCC
>JAFYDQ010000160.1 GCA_017544705.1 Lachnospiraceae bacterium
CGGGAAGGATGCCTTCCACTCTTGCAAACTGCTCAGCTGCCTCAAATACTGCTGTCTGCTCTACGCTTCTTGCCTCCATGAGACCGTCATGATAGAGCTGGGAAAGCGTGGTGCTCATGCCGTGGAACCGTAAACCGCCGGCATGGTTCGGGGAAGGAATGAAGCTGCTGCCGAGCGTGTACATCTTCGCCAGCGGGCAGATCATACCGGTATCGCAAAAATCATACGCGAAGGTACCGCGTGTGAAGCTCGGGCAGGATGCCGGCTCAACAGCAATGATGCGGTAGTCTGCTTCGCCACGAAGCTTCTCGCCCATGAACGGTGCGATCAGACCGCCCAGGTTGGAACCGCCGCCTGCGCAGCCGATGATCATGTCGGGTTTGATGCCGTATTTATCAAGTGCGATCTTGGTCTCTAAACCGATCACGGACTGATGCAGCAGAACCTGGTTCAATACGCTGCCCAGCACATATCTGTATCCGGGATTCTTGACCGCAACTTCCACTGCTTCGGAGATCGCACAGCCAAGGCTTCCTGTCGTGCCGGGATGCTCGGCTAAGATCTTTTTCCCGATATCCGTGGTATCCGAAGGAGACGGAACTACGGAAGCACCGTAGGTGCGCATCACTTCTCTTCTGAAGGGCTTCTGTTCGTAAGAAACCTTAACCATGAATACCTTGCAGTCCAGATCGAAATAGGAACAAGCCATGGATAATGCCGTACCCCACTGTCCGGCGCCGGTTTCTGTCGTGACACCTTTTAATCCCTGTTTCTTCGCGTAGTAAGCCTGCGCGATCGCGGAATTTAATTTATGGCTACCGCTGGTGTTGTTGCCTTCGAACTTGTAGTAAATCTTGGCCGGCGTCTTAAGTTTTTCTTCCAGGCAGTACGCACGTACCAGCGGTGAAGGTCTGTACATTTTATAAAAGCTTCTGATCTCATCCGGGATGTCGATGAACGGCGTGGTCTCATCGAGTTCCTGCTTTACCAGTTCTTCGCAGAAGATCGGATTTAATTCTTCTGCCGTAAGGGGCTGACCCGTTCCCGGATTTACAAGCGGTGCGGGCTTGTTCTTCATGTCCGCGCGCATGTTGTACCATTGCTTGGGCATCTCATCTTCGTTGAGGTAGATCTTGTAAGGAATTTTCTGTTCTGACATTTTTGTTTCCTCCTTTTCGGAAAACTGTGGGTGAATGGTTACCGCGTGAACCGGGACCGTCGGATTTCCTAATGCAAAATCTTGCGCATTCTTTGGTTTAGGGAGGAAACCGGAGAATAAAAAAAGTCCCAGCAATTTCTTGCTGGGACAGGAAATTTCCTGCGGTGCCACCCGGCTTGGTATGATACTCATACCCACTCACGCATACTATCATATGCTGATTTTTGTTCACGGGGAATCTTACCCCGGCGCGGATACTCCGAATTGCTTCGTTTCCCCTTGCCCTCAGGAGTCCATTCAGTTTCGCATGACCCACCGCATTCTCAGCACCAGCGGCTCTCTGTACGGATCAGAGGTGAACCTACTCACTCTCCGTCATTGGTTTATTAAGATATATCATACACAAAACAAATCCGTCAAGCACTTTTTTGAATATTTATGCACAAACCTTTAAACATTGAACTTACCGGTCGTATCCTGCAGCGATGCAATGCTCTCCATAACATCCTTTGTTTCTTCCGAAACATTTTCACTCGAAGACATGATCGACTGCATGTTTCCGGAGATGTCATGAACGGCGTCATTTAATTCATTCTGCGTACCGCTGATGGAAGCCAGAACACGGTTGATCTCGGCAACGGAAGCGCTTAAGTTCTCTGCGCCGTCGCCCAGATTCCTGCTGACATCACCGTAATAGTTCGCGTCGTCCATATAGTTGTTGGCCAGTGTTTCCAGGTTGTCATAGTCCTTCAATACGCTTTCCGTCAGGAAGGAAATGATCTTATCGCTGACCTTGGAGAGTTCCTTGATGTTGGTGGTAACTTCTCTTGTCAGGCCGTCAACCTTTTCGATCTCGCTGCCGGTCGTCGTACTCAAGCTGTTGATCTCATCCGCAACAACGGCAAAGCCTCTGCCGGCCTCGCCTGCCCTTGCTGCCTCGATCGATGCATTCAGAGCGAGCAGGTTGGTCTGGTTGGCAATGTTCTGGATCGCACCTGCGACATCCACGATCTGCTCGATGACCATGATGCCCTTGATCGCTTCTTCCAGTTCCACTTTGGCCTGGTTGGTGATCTCAACGGCCTGTCTCTTGTTGTTTAAGATATCCGGTACCATCGCTTTTACTCTGCCGATGATCTCGGTGGTTCTCGCATTCATCTGCTTGGTCTCATCCGTACAGGAATCCGTTGCGTCGGCAGCACTGTTGCAGATATCCTCGATATTCTGAATGCTTGCCGTCTGGCTGGCGATCCCGCTCTCCGTGATCTGCATCGCCTCGTTGATCTCACCGATGCTTGCGTTGATCCCGTCGATCTTATCCGATGCGGAAACCATCTTATCCCTGATCGACTGGGACTCTTCCTGTGTCTTATGGATCGTATCGATAAACCTGGTCTCCAGCTCCGATAACAGATAACGGATCTCTTCCACTTCCGTACGGGCCTCTCCCGTGCTGTCATGACCGATGATCTTCTCCTTAATGAAGCGCTTCATATTTTCCATCGGTGACAACTGCTGTCCGATCAGACGGGTCATGACCAGAACAACAACGACGATCGCAACCACCGTGATGATCACGCTTAAGAGGATCAGTTTCCAGATCGAACCGCTCACATTCGCTTTCGGCATGACCAGACCAAGCATCCAGCCACAGCCTTCCACGATACCCGTTGCAAAATAATTCGCCTCACCGTCATAGTCGTTGCAAGCAACCACGGCGGATCCGGGGGAAGTGATAATGGAACTGATTCCGGGCATCACATCGGCAACCGCTATGGCAACGTCTTCACCCGGCATAAATGCCTCATTTTCATGCATAACGTAATTGCCGCTCGCATCTACCAGAAATCCGTATTCACCGGAAGCGTACGGGATCCCGTTCACGATCTCGGTAATATAGTCAAGCGTAAAGTCAGCGCCCAAAACACCTGCCAGCTGTCCGTTTCTGTATACGGGAGAAGCGATCGTGATACACATACCGCCGATCAGCACGTCCATATACGGATCCGTTACGATCGTCGTACCCGCTTCTTTTGCTGCCTTATACCAGCCTCTGGCTGTCGGGTCATAACCCTCCGGCGTCTCCGCGTTCGGATCGGTCTGGATGAATTCTTTTTCCTCTGTTCCGTAGTACAGGTTCAGCAATTCGTCTCTGCCTTCCGATTCGGTTGATACGATCGACTGCAGATGATCATGATCATAACTTGCATCCGGCAGGGCCTTCAGAGAAGCGGCTGCCGCAACGTTCAAACCCTTCTCCATTTCGATCCAGCTGTCAATGGAGTTTGCATATTTTTCAGCATTGATCTGTAACTCTGCTGTCAGTTGCTCCGTCAGATTGCTGCTCGAACTGCCAACGATCACCGATGTGGATATCAGCATGGCAACGATCACGATCAGAATGACTGCCAACGTCAGTTTCCCTTTGATTGTCTTGTTCACTGTTTCAGCCTCCTTGAAATCAAGTATAAATATACATCCGTCATTTATGACTCATAATGTGATATTATACCACTTTTTCCCTGCTGTCGAACAAAAAATACGAATAATTATGACTCCGTTTCTTCCTTCTTCCGGGTGAAAAAATTCCTGACGGGATCCTTTACCTTTTCCTGCATCCCCTGCTTAAGGATGTTTTTTAAGATCTCAAAGGACTCCGCATATGATTTTTTCCGCAGTTCTTTTCTGGTCATGGATACGTCCGCATTCAGCAGATAATTCTTCGTGATCGAAGCCATGCGCAGTGTCGTGAGCGCATTGACAGCACCCTGTGCAGCGGAGGCCGCAACGATCCCCAGCGCTTTTCCAAGCGCCCCTTCCGTTGCCATCGGGATCAGCTCCTCGATGTTCATCTCCTCTAAGTTTCCTGCCAGCAAAGTCATGGCCAGCACCCGTAAATACAGCCGAAGGACCTGCGCATTGTTTGGCCTAAACCCGCAGATCTGCGTGATCCGCTTGATCAGGCTGAAATTCGCGGAGGCCATGCCGAGCATATCGTAAACCGAATTCTGGGACACCGCCGTGATGATGAACACCTTCTTGGCCGTATCATAGATCTCATGCTCCAGTTCGGGCCGGATCTTGCGGTCGAAAAACTCGATCAGCTTATCATCCGTCTCATCTTCCATCTTCAGATAACCCTTGACTTCGACCAGTTCCTCTTCCGTGAGCTCTACGTTTTCGATCAGGTTATTCACCAGCCGCTTACACCACTTCTGTCTCGCCGATCCGTCGGCATGATGCAACTTCTCCAGCGAAAAGATCGGCGCAAAGAACACCCCGACGAGCGGATAAACGATCCCGCCAAGGACCACAATGCCGATCAGCACATAAAAGGCCACCTCAACGATCCAGTGCGCCTGTCCAAGCCTTTCCCCAATCTCAAGTGCATTGCTCACAAGCGACATAAATACCAGGATCAGCAGCGACGTAAACAGCACGATGGTCCATACGTTTGTTTTACGCCTTCCTTCGTTTTTATTTCGCGACATTTTGATACCCTCTTACGCTTTCATGATGACCGACGCCATGGAGCCTCTGTTCCCTCCCGTATAGCGGTGGGACCAGTATTTCTCCGGCAGGCACATGGTACAGTCTCCTATCACATCAATATGTTCTTCCTTAAGTCCCATCTGCAGCAGGCCCTGCTTTACCACGCCCTTTAAATCCAGCATGTATTTGCCGTTATCCTTCCTGTTATAGTAGGCACCGGCCTCACCCTTAAGCAGCGCTTCCACGCCATCGATCACTTCCGATCCGACTTCAAAGCAGCATCTGCCGATCGCCGGACCGATGCAGGCGCGGATGCCTGCAGGAGTCGCGCCAAGGCTGACCATCTTTTCAACCGCGTTCCCGCCGATATTTGCGACCGTGCTGCGCCAGCCGCTGTGCACCGCCGCAATAACGCCCGCATCCGGATCTTCCATCAGCAGCGGAATACAATCCGCCGTAAAAATCACAAGCGGCACGTTTTTCTCTGCCGTAACATAGCCGTCTGCCGAAAACAGTTCGGTATACCCGTAAGGCTTTCTCGCATCCTTTGCGGTGGCGACCATCACGTTGTTCCCATGCACCTGTTCGCCGCAGACAAATTCCTCCTGCTCTATTTTGCAGGATGCCAGAAAACGCCGGTAGTTTTCCTTCACGTTTTCCGGCTCATCTCCTCTTGTCATGCCAAGGTTTAAGGAAGCAAAGATCCCCGTGCTGACCCCGCCCGTTCTTGTGGAGAACCCGTGCGGGTTTGTAAGCATGGCGGATCTTACCGTATGAACTTCTTCAAAACGTTGATCAATCATGATATCATCATACTATGAAACCGGAAAAAAACAAACTCTGAAACGGGTGAAGCCATGAATGAAGAGATCAGAATGAGCGTGTCTTCCATGACACGCAATAAAGACAGCAAGGCCGTCTACGTCCAGTTTCAGGACGGCAGCAAAAGCGCCGAGATCGCGCTGCCCGAGGGCAGGCTTGTGCGAAACGACGGGTTCACTGACGAAGAGATCGAACGCCTTACCGATTATGTCAATAACGAACAGGAAACCATCTACGGCCTGGCAAAGCAGGTCAATCCCATCCGGGCCTTTCTTGAGAACTGACCGGATCCGGTCGGGAACGGACAATCAGGCAGGAGAAGCATATCCCATGGAAACCGCATTACTGAATAAATATGAAAAACTGAAACAAAACCTGGCATCCCTCGGGAGCGTTGCGGTTGCATTTTCCGCAGGCGTGGATTCCACGTTTCTTTTGTATGCCGCAAATGAAGCGCTGAACGATCACGTGATCGCCGTGACCGCATCTTCATGCTTTTTCCCGGAGCGGGAGCTGCAGGAGGCCAAAGCATTTTGTGAACAGGCAGGGGTAAAACATCTGATCGCAAACTGCGATGTGCTTTCCATCGAAGGAGTTCGGGAGAATCCGAAAGACCGCTGCTATTTATGCAAGAAAGCCCTGTTTGGAAAGATCATCGAATTGGCCGGCGAACAGGGCATCACGACGATCGTCGAAGGCTCCAACCTCGATGATCTTGACGATTACCGCCCGGGGAAAAAAGCGATCGAAGAACTTGGCGTAAAAAGCCCGCTTCGTGAAGCAGGATTATCCAAGCAGGAGATCCGCGATCTGTCGGAATCTCTTAATATCCCGACTTTTAACAAGCCGTCATTTGCCTGCCTTGCAAGCAGGATCCCTTATGGGGAGCGCATCACGGAAGAAAAACTGCAGATGGTGGATTACTCCGAACAGCTGCTGCTTGATATGGGATTTCACCAGCTTAGGGTTCGGGCCCACGGAAATGTTGCAAGGATCGAATTGCTGCCGAAAGACTTTGAAAGATTCATGGAAGAAGCCGTTCGAGAAACGGTTTATGAGAAATTTAGAGAATACGGATTTACCTATGTGGCACTTGACGTGCAGGGCTACCGGACAGGCAGCTTGAACGAAACCTGATCGCCCTTTCTGATCACGCCGCCTTTTGTGACTTTTGCGAAAACGCCTTCTCTTGGCATGATACAGTCCCCGACCTGTTCATAGATCGCGCAGTGGCTGTGGCATTCTTTTCCGATCTGGGTTAGTGTGAGCTCTGTATCACCAATAAATATCTGCGTTCCGACCGGAAGATCGCGGAAACGGATCCCGTCGACCACAAGATTCTCTCCAAAAGCACCAAAAGCAACATCGACGCCCTTCCTGCGGAATGCCTCGATCTCTTCAAGTCCCAGAAAACTCACCTGTCTGTGCCAGTTTCCGGCATGCGCGTCCCCGATGATGCCCCAGTCTTCTTTGAGTGTGGCTTCGTCAATCTCGTGTTTTGCTGTGCCTTTTTGTTCACTAATGCATATTGCCCGTATCCTGCTCATGTTTTCATCCTATTCTGATTGCGAATGTCTGTCAACTAATGTAAACTATGTATACGGACAGATCACGGAGGTGATACAGATGGAAAAATCAAAAGTATATTTCACTGATTTTCGAACCGTACTCGGCGTCAGCCTAACGGAAAAATTACAGAAACTCATCAGAAAGGCCGGGATCGGATCGATCGACATGAACGGAAAGTTTGTCGCGATCAAGATGCATTTCGGGGAACTCGGCAATCTGGCTTATTTGAGACCGAATTATGCCAAAGCGGTCGCCGATGTCATCAAAGAGCAGGGTGGTCTGCCGTTCTTAACCGACTGCAATACGCTCTATCCGGGCAGCCGTAAACATGCCTTGGAGCATTTAGACTGTGCAAACATCAACGGATTCAATACCATAACAACCGGATGTCAGATCATCATCGCGGACGGGCTGCGCGGAACGGATGACATCGCAGTCCCTGTTCCGAATGGAGAATACTGCAAGGAAGCATACATCGGCCGTGCCGTCATGGACGCCGATATCATCATATCCTTAAACCATTTCAAGGGACACGAACAGGCCGGATTTGGCGGTGCGATCAAAAATCTCGGCATGGGGTGCGGAAGCAGAGCCGGTAAGATGCAACAGCATAACAGCGGTCATCCGCATGTCATCACGGAACTTTGCAAGGGCTGTAAACGCTGCGCAAGAGAATGCGGATCGGATGCCATCAGCTATGAAGGAAACAAGGCATGGATCGATCCGGATCAGTGCAAAGGCTGCGGACGTTGTATCGGCGCCTGTGCTTTTGACGCCATTGAAAACGACAATTGGAACGCCCCGCAACTGCTTGGCAGAAAGATGGCCGAATACACGGCGGCGATCGTTACCGGCAGACCGCATTTCCATATCAGCCTGATCACGGATGTGTCCCCGAACTGTGACTGTCACGGGGAAAATGATGCACCGATCCTGCCGGATATCGGCATGCTTGCATCCTTTGATCCGGTAGCCCTCGATCAGGCTTGCGTGGACTTATGCCAGAAGGCGGAGCCGATCGCAAACAGCCAGCTTGGCGACAACATGGCAAGTGAACACTTCCATGATCACGGGGATGTCTGGCGCAACAGCAATCCGAATACTTCCTGGGCCGAGACGCTCGAACATGCAGAAAAGATCGGCATCGGGACAAGAGAATATGAACTGGTAAGTATGAAATGATTTAAAACGCTCCTAATTGTTGGATTTCATCTCAAAATAAGCCAGTGCAACATCCGCCTTGGGGCCGTAGAGCCCGTAGACCCAGAGCAGGGCCTGCCCTTCGCCGCAGCAGTACAGCGACGGATCCTTATCTGCCTGCGCTGCCGATAAGGAATACTGCGCCTTGCCGATCCCCTCTGCATCATAAAGCTCTGCATCCCTGGAATACACTTTGAAGTTGCAAAGGTATCTGTGGTTGTTGGCACCCGTGTTGCACTCATGCATATCGGTCACCACGGCAAAACGGTTATTTTTATACATTTCACCATCCGCTGAAGGTTCCTTGTAGTACTCGCCCTCAAAATCACCCTCTGCGATGTTGGTGTTGGTCATCTGTAAGACCTCGTTGACCTCAGATTGTGAGATCATGTAATAATATCCGTCCGTTTTTACCTCTTTCGGAGCGTTGATCTTCTTCCACTCCAAGGCAAAATGGCACAGATCGTCCACACTGTAATCCGTGAATGAGAAGTCCGGCTGCTCCGCAAAGTTCGACAGAAACAGATTATACCGATACTGCATTTCCGCTGTCAGGTCCACGGCCGGTCCCGCATGATCAACACAGTACTTCATTTCTTCATCCATGGTTCCGAGGCTGACCGCCTCTTCCACCGCACCTTCCCTTTCATACGGCTTTTCATCAAAATACCCGCTTGTCTTGATCCCTACCGTAGCACTGATCCAGGCTTCCACCGGATCATCATGCACTTCATCGGCAGGGCAGAGTACCCGGATCGCCGTCCTGTCCGTCGGAAGATAATAGGCAAGTTCCGTCTCTCCGTCAGGAACCTTTGTCCGTTCCAGGCATCCCCTGAAATTATCGATCTTTGAGATCTCATCATTTAAGATCTTAAACTCCTCAAAATATGCCCGGTCCCCTTCGGGATGTGCTGCGAGCACGTAATTCTGATGATTGGTATGGATCAGGAAAAAATCATAATAGCCGGTGCAACCCTTCTCCTGTACTTTCCACTTTGATGTATCAAATGCGGTATCGATGATGCAGCCACTGATCGCGTAGGTTTCCTCTTCCGCATCTTCCAGAATATCCGTCATGATGCGTCCCCTAATGCAGCCCTCCTGCCCGAAGTCATTTTCGTCATAGAACATGTATATTTCCGGCACCAGCTGCGTGATCCACTCTTCACTGTATGCTTTCGCAAATGCTTCCTTAAAGATCTTCCCGCCCTGATCCTGTTTGAACCTTACGGTCACGCATAAGGGCAGTGCGGAAATCTCCGAATAGGAATTGGTAAAGACCGTGATACCCTGCGGGTCGATCGTCCAGGCAGCGGTTCCGTGATCGATGTAATCCTTCAGAAGGCCCTTGATCTTCTCCTGATCACTCATGCCGGCATAAGACCCGTAGTATCGCTGGGATAAGATCTGATCCGCAAGTGATTTTGCAAGAAGATCATAAAAAGCATCTTCATCGGCGATCACCTCGGACAGTTCGATCTCGGAGCCGTCATCGGTGTGATAGGAATGCGCCAGGAAGCGGATATCCTCCGCGGTATCAAACATCCCTTCCGCAGTGAACATGGTCAGAATGCTGATAAAATCACCGTCTGCGCGCCGAAGAAAAACATCCCTGCTTTCTCCGGCATCTAAATAAAACGCATCCCGCTCCTTGGCAAGATGATCTGCCAAATCCTTATTTGCGGCAGCGGAATCAGCATCTAATGCGATGTAGCTGAAATTCTGCGCATCGTCCCCATCCGTAATGCTCTTCCTGCAAAGCAGAAGCGACGGAACCGTCTCGCAGGTCTTATGAGCAGGGGATTCCGCACCCCCATCTTCCGGCACGGATTCTGCCGGGGCTTCATCCTGTGATTCTTCTTTGGGTGCGCTCTCTGCTATCGGAGCTTCCGGTTCCGGCGCTTCCGCCTTGCC